>CANGIZ010000055.1 GCA_947454025.1 Bacteroidota bacterium
TTACAATCCTTTAACAGTTCCTGCGACAATCGAATTAGATCGTCAAAAAGCGTTAGAGTGGTTAAACAAAGGTGCTCAACCTACTGACACCGTTCACAGAATTTTATCATTCAAGGGTGTTCTTTATTTGAAACACTTATTGCGTGGTGTTAAACTAGGCTTGTTTGATGATGCAACTGCAATGGCTAAGTTCCAAACTTGGTATGCTGAGCATGAGTCACAAGTTTCTTCTAAAACAGATGCACACAAAAAAGCACAAGCTGCTAAAAAAGTGTATGTACCTGTAGTGAAGAAAGTTGCTGAGCCAGTTGCTGAAGTTGTAGCTGAAGAGGCTGCTCCAGAAGCGCCAGCTGCAGAAGCTGCTGCTGAAGAAACTCCAGCTGCTGAATAGTTTAATACTATTTAAAATAGCTATAAAAGCCCCGGCCTCCCATGGATTCCGGGGTTTTTTATGCATTCAATTTCCTATTAAAAGAACTAAATTTGCGTATGAGTGATTATATCCATATTGGAAAATTAGTAGCGCCACACGGCATTGCAGGCAGTGTGATATTAGAACATGCATTAGGACAAGCTATTCACTTTAAAGGGGTAGATGCTTTGTTTGTAGAACAAAAAGCAGGGAGCTTTATTCCTTATTTTATCGAATCCGCAAGTGCAAAAACGGATACCATTACGCATTTACAAATTGAAGGGGTAAAGACAAGAGAAGCAGCTAATTTTTTAACAGGTAAAAAAGTTTGGTTGCCTCAAGCAGACTTTCAAAAACTAGTTGAAAAAAATTCTCCCTTAGCCTTATTGGGTTATATGGTGCAAGATGCAGGAAAAAATATTGGCGTGATTCAAGAAGTCATCGAGCAACCTCATCAATTAATGGTCACCATCAACTACAACAATCAAGAAGCTTATATTCCATTGCATGAAGAAAGTTTGAAAGGTGTTAATCATGCTAAAAAAATAGTCCAGGTGGAGCTTCCTGATGGTTTATTAGACTTGTATTCTGAAGATACTAAGTAGTACTAATTTAAACTTATTGTTGCTTTATTTTCAATTCCTTAGCGTTGTCTTAACAAGTGTTCATAAAGATTTTAAAAAAAATGATATAAAAGTCTACTAAATTAGTAGGATTAATATATCTTCGTTCTCTCAAGTAAACAATTCCTATTTAGTAATAATATAAATCAAGTAATATGAGTTTAAGATTAGGGGACATTGCTCCAGACTTTAAAGCAAAAACAAGTATTGGTGACATTAGCTTTCACGAATACTTAGGGGACAGTTGGGGTATTTTATTCTCACATCCTGCCGACTTTACACCGGTGTGTACTACCGAACTTGGACGCACTGCAGCATTGCAAGAAGAGTTTGCAAAGCGTAATGTTAAAGTGTTGGCGTTGAGCGTAGATGGCGTTGAAAGTCATAACCAATGGATTAAAGACATTAATGAAACACAACATGTGCAAGTTGGATTTCCAATCATTGCCGATGAAGATCGTGCGGTAGCGAATGCATATGATATGATACATCCCAATGCTTCTGAAACCTTTACAGTTCGTTCTTTATTTATTATTGGACCGGATAAGAAAGTAAAATTATTTATTACCTATCCTGCTTCTACCGGTAGAAATTTTGTAGAAGTATTACGTGTCATTGATTCCTTACAATTAACTGCTAATTATAGCGTAGCTACTCCTGCCAATTGGGTGGAAGGCGAAGACGTGATTGTGGTACCTGCTGTAAAAACAGAGGATGCTTTAGTGAAATTTCCAAAAGGGTTGAATATTGTAAAGCCTTATTTACGCTATACACCCCAGCCAAATAAATAAAGTATACATCCATCCGATACGTATTAGTGTACAATTGCAAAAATATAGGCCTTGGACGTTTCTAAGCACAGTGTGTCACTGTAGATTCGAGTCAGGGCCTGACAAATTAATCCTCTCCTTTTAAATGGAGGGGATTTTTTATTATATTTAGTATCTAAACATTAAAAATATGCGTCGTTTATTATTCACTTTGGTGTTGGGATTAAGTGCCATGTCATTGTTTGCACAAAAAACTTATTTGCATTGTGGTCAGTTAATTGATGTAAAACAATTGCAGGTATTAAAACAAAAAACAGTGGTAATTGAAGGCAACAAAATAGTAGATATCTTAGATGGTTATGCAAAAGCAGGAGCCAATGATAAAACCATCGATTTAAAATCAAGTACAGTCATGCCAGGCCTAATGGATATGCATGTGCACTTAGAACACGAAACGAGCCCTACAAGATATTTGGAAGGCTTTACTCAAAATGAAGCAGAGGTTGCTTTTGGTTCATTACACTTTGCAGAAGTAAGTTTGATGTCAGGTTTTACTTCGGTTCGTGACCTTGGTGGTTCGGGAGTAAATATTGCCATGCGTAAAGCAGTGCAAAAAGGCCAAATCATAGGCCCAAGAATTTATACTGCAGGAAAGTCAATTGCAACAACTGGTGGTCATGCAGATCCGACAAATAACTATAGAAAAGATTTAATGGGAGACCCTGGTCCAAAAGAGGGTGTTATTAATGGACCTGAAGATGCTTACAAAGCAGTAAGACAAAGATACAAAGAGGGTAGCGATGTAATTAAAATCACTGCAAGTGGGGGTGTATTGAGTATGGCGGCTAGTGGGGAAAATCCGCAGTTTACTGAAGAAGAAGTTAAAGCAATTGTGGCAGCAGCGAAAGATTATGGTTTTAAAGTGGCTGCACACTGCCATGGTGTAGAAGCCATGCGCAGAGCGGTAATAGGGGGTGTTAGCTCCATTGAACATGGTACTATGATGGATGAATCTATTTTTCCTTTAATGAAACAATATGGTACTTATTTAGTGCCTACGATTATTGCTGGAAAATCTGCGGCAGACTCTTCAAAAATTCCTGGATACTATCCTCCAATGGTTGCTAAAAAAGCAGCTGAAATTGGACCTCGTATTCAAAACACTTTTGCAAAAGCATATAAAGCGGGTGTGAAAATTGCATTTGGTACCGATGCGGGTGTGTATGCACATGGCAAAAATTGGAAGGAATTTGTATATATGACCGAAGCGGGTATGCCAGCGATTGAAGCCATTCAGGCAGCTACATGGAATGCAGCCGATTTAATGGGTACCCAAGCCATTTTGGGAAGCATTGAGAAAAATAAATTAGCAGATATTATTGCGGTAGATGGTGACCCTATCAAAAATATTGAGGTAATGGGTAAAGTGAATTTTGTAATGAAAGACGGGGTAGTGTATAAATCAAAATTATAATGCATTCCATTTTTCCAACTGCTTTAATGTAGCAGTTAAATCTTTAGGTAAAGGGGCTTCCAAAAGGAGCTCCTTTCCTTTATACTCAAACTGCACACTTGCTGCATGTAATGCTTGTCTTCCCATAAGCGGTCGTTCTTCTTCGGCTACTTTAGCTAGTTTAAAATTTTTCTTTTTTATGCTAGATAGTTTTAGTTTTTCGCCATCGCCATATAAATCATCTGAAACAATGGGGTGTCCAATATGTTTTGCGTGTACTCTAATTTGATGCGTACGTCCTGTAAAAATTTGAAAACTTACCCAAGCATATTGTTTGAAAAAAGTAACTACTTCATAAGTTGTTTTGGATTCCTTCCCTTTTGCATGGATCATCATGTAACCCTTGCGTATAGGATGTTCCATCATGTTTTCCTCGATCACCCCTTCCTGAGGCGGACGGCCATTTACCAATCCAAAATATTTTTTTACGATACTTCTGCCTTCAAATATTTCGCTCAATTGTTTGTGTGCTTCGGCATTTTTTGCAAAAATAATGAGTCCACTAGTTTGTTGGTCCAAACGATGCACTGTAAATATGGCGCCGAATTTTTCTTGTAAAATAGATTTTACCGAAGGGTCTTTTCCAAAACGATCAGGGATACTCAATAAACCAGCAGGCTTATTAATTACAATCATATCCTCGTCTTCAAATAATATATCTAACATCCTGGAATCAGTTATAGGGATCAATACAAACTACTTAGTAGCTTTTCGTGTAAATGATTTGTTCAAAAATTTAAGTAGTCTCACTTCTTTTTCACTTAAGAATCTCCATTTGCCGCGGTCTACATTTTTCTTTGTAAGGTTGGCAAACATGACTCTGTCCAAATGTCTTACATCATATCCCAAGTGTTCAAATATTCTTCTTACAATTCTATTACGTCCACTGTGAATCTCAATGCCAATTACATCTCTTTCCTTACCCACATAACTCACAGCGTCGGCTGCAATAAAACCATCTTCTAATTCAACGCCTGCTGCAATGGCTTCCATATCGGCCTTGGTAACAGGTTTGTCTAAGGTTACCTCGTATATTTTTTTAATCTCGTAAGAAGGATGAGTTAATTTTTGAGCTAAATCGCCGTCGTTTGTTAAAATTAAAACACCAGTTGTGTTTCTGTCCAAACGGCCTACAGGAAACATTCTTTGTGTGGTTGCGTTTTTAATAATATCTAATACCGTTTTTCTTCCTTCTGGATCGTTGGCAGTACAGATATAATCTTTTGGTTTGTTTAATAAGATATAAACGGGCGTTACTTGTAACTGCAATACTTTACCTTTTAATCTTACAACATCTTTGTATTGCACTTTATAACCAGGCTCTAAAACAGTGTCTCCATTTACGGTCACATGACCGCTTTTTACCAACTCAGCTGCTTCGCGACGTCCACAAGTACCTGCATGTGCAATGTATTTATTTAATGGCATTTGTTCGTAAGGCATATCTTCGCTAGCATTTACTTTACCAATGCTTGCTGTTCTTTTTGCATCCGCTTTATCCATTGATGCAGGTGTTCTTTTTGAAGCAGCTAAACGAGGAGAGCCTACACCAGCGCCTCTTTTAATTTCACCATATTTTGCAGGGGTATCATCCGCAACTTTTTTGGGTGCAGATTTTGCTCTTAATGGAATGGAATATTTTGGAGGACCTGTTACGTAATCTTTTTTTGCATAGCCGCCTTTTTTGTTGTTGCCAACAGGTTCTACTGCAATGCCTCTAGCGATATCTTTTTTTCTTTGGCGTGCAGCTTCGCCAGCAGCTCTTGAATCGGCTTTCGCTTTTTTCTTTTCTTGTCTATATTCTTCTTTAACAGCACTGCCTTTTTTCTTGTTGGCAAACTTGTCAAAGTTGTCTGATCTTTTGTTCTTCATGTACCTATTTAATTATATTATATCGTCGCATTAAGCTTTATTAGCCAATTGGCCACAAGCTGCGTCAATGTCCTTACCTCTACTACGTCTTACCCTTACGTTCACTCTGTTCTTTTGTAGTAATTCTACAAATCGCTCAAACCCATCCTCGTCTGGTTTGTCAAAACCAAAATGGTCTACAGCATTATACTCAATCACATTGATTAAATCAGCAGGTACTTGGCGGTAAATTTTTGTCAATTCCTCTGCGTCTTTTTCGGAGTCATTAAAATCTTTAAATAAGATATACTCGAAAGAAATTTCAGTACCTGTTTTTTTATAGAAATAATTTAATGCATCAATCAACGATTTAATATTATTGCTTTCATTAATCGGCATTACCTCGTTTCGTTTTTTGTCATTCGGAGCATGTAATGAAACGGCTAATTTAAATTTAACACCATCATCGCCCAATTGTCTAATTTGCTTTACCAAACCAGCTGTTGAAACAGTAATTCTTTTTGGACTCATGCCCAATCCGTCGGGGGAAGTAATTTTGTCAATCGCCTTTAACACATTATGATAGTTCATTAATGGTTCACCCATTCCCATGAATACGATATTGCTTAAATGCTTTTCGTGTGCAGCTTCGCTTTGTTGGTTGATGTAAACGACTTGGTCATAAATTTCGTCAAAATTCAAATTTCGCTTACGATCCATAGTACCAGTTGCACAAAATTTGCAACTTAAACTACAACCTACTTGAGAGGAAACACATGCTGTTTTACGTTCACTCGTTGGAATCAATACCCCTTCAATCATATGATCGTCAAAAGTGCGGAAGCGGGTTTTTAAAGTTCCGTCCTCACTTTGTTGAGTGGCGTTTATTTGTAAAGCAGGGAAAGTGAAATGCTCCACCAATTGCTTTCTAAGGTCCTTACTTAAATCGGTCATTTCGTCGAAGCTATGGGCATGCTTTTGCCATAACCAATCCACAATTTGTTTTACTCTAAATGGTCTTTCGCCCACATTCGCTATAAAGCGTTCAATTTCAGACACTTCCACGTGTCTTATATTCGGTCTAGTCTTCTCCATAATGCAAAGATACTTGATCCCATTTGGATCCATTTATTTCTTTTTGTGGACCCAAAAAATGGGCCTAAATTCATCTCCACAAAAAACGAATTGTTCCCATGAAAAAAATCTTAATGATGTTGGTAGTAATGCTAGGCATTATGACCGTTGCAAATGCACAAACAAGTCCTTTTAAAGAGTATGTAGGCAAATATGTGTTTGCTGCAGGTAGTCCAGTTGCCGAAGTGTCAATGACTGCCGAAGATTCAACATTAGTTATAAATTCAGCAATGGGGTCTACTCCGCTTGAAAAGAAAGGAGTTGACACTTTTTATTTAGCTGCTTATGACGCGTTGGTAATTTTTAAAAGAACTGCAGATAAATCTGTAGAATCGGTTTCTATTGCAGTGCAAGGAATGGAATTAGTAGGCAAAAAAGAAGCAGCAGCTTCGGTTGCAGGCACTAAGGAAGAATTCCAAATGCAAGTGTTTACAGAGAAAGTTGAAAACTAACTGAGTTTACATTAAAACTGAAAATCAGGTAAATCATTAAAGGATACATTTGATTGCTTTCCGGATAGTAGATTTTTTATACTACACTCTTTTTTGGCAACTTCATCTGTTCCAATGATCACCACATTTGGTATTCCTTTTTTCTCAGCATATTTAAATTGCTTGTCGAATTTGCTCTTTTCAGGGTACATTTCACAAGCAATTTTTTTTGCCCTTAGCAACATCATTTGTTGATAAGCAATTTTAGCTTCTTCCTCTCCTAAATTAAAAAACAAAACCTGTGTAGATTGGTCAATGCTTGCTGGGAAAAGATTTTTTTCTTCCAATACATCATAAATTCTGTCCACTCCAAAACTAATACCTACACCAGGAATATTAGGCACTCCAAATAAACTCGTTAAGTCGTTATAACGGCCACCACCGCCGATACTACCCATTTGTGCATCAATTGCTTTTACTTCAAATATCAATCCAGTGTAGTAATTTAATCCCCTTGCTAATGTAAAATCAGCCACCAAGTGTTTGTCCATGCCTGTTGCATTGTGATAAGACAAAACATAATTTAATTCTTCAATTCCTTTTTTCCCATTTTCATTTTCGCCTAATAAAATAGCGAGTTGATTTATTTTTTCTGCATTCGTTCCGCTAATTGTTAAATAGCGCTCAACAATGTCTTGCTGTTGTAAATCGAACCCTTTATTATTTAATTCTTCCTTTACTTTTTCCCAACCAATTTTATCTAGCTTGTCAATGGCGATGGTTAAGTCAATTAATTTATCCTCGCCACCACAAACCTGTGCCAATCCCAATAAAATTTTTCGGTTATTCATTTTAATTTCTACTGGCAATTGTAATTTTTCAAAAGCAGTTACGTAAATAGCCAATAGGTCAACTTCATTAATTAAACTGTCACTCCCCACCACGTCTGCATCACATTGGTAAAATTCTCGATACCTGCCTTTTTGAGGACGGTCCGCTCTCCAAACAGGTTGAATTTGATAACGCTTAAATGGAAAAGTAAGTTGTCCATGATTCATGGCAACATATCTTGCAAATGGGATGGTTAGGTCATATCGTAAAGCACGTTCTGTAATAGCAGTGCTGTTTTTCCCAGCAACTACTTTTTCGAATCCTTCGTTGATTTGTGCACGCTTTTGTGGGTTGTCTAATCCGTTATTTAAAATTTTAAATATCAATTTATCGCCTTCTTCGCCATACTTACCCATTAGGGTTTCCAAATTTTCCATGGAAGGCGTTTCCAAGGGCTGAAATCCATAGGTTTCAAACACCGAACGGATGGTTTGGAAAATATATTGACGTTTTTGTACCGTTGCGGCATTAAAATCGCGGGTGCCTTGCGGTAAAGAAGGTTTACTCATGCTGTCGAATTTGGCCGTAAAGATAAATTTTTAAATTCATCCTATATAATTGTTTAATTTGCTATCAAATTATAGCGAAATGTCCGAAATGAATCCAAGAAGAGAAAGATCCGAAAAAACCTATCGCATATTCAGAAGTATTTATGATTTTACAATAGCTGCATTGATTTTGGGCTGTGGAATTGTCATGTTTGGAGCAAAATACTTTCATTTAGATCAAGTGATTAATTTGGATAACGAATGGAGAATCATTTTCGGCTGTATGTGTCTTGCCTATGGCGGGTTTAGATTATATCGTGGATTTCAAAAAGATTATTAGTTAAGTTCTATCCATTCAATTACATCATTAAAGCATATCATATGCGAAATCTAACCTATTTATTAGGGGTGCTTTTATTAGTTGCTTCCTGTTCTTCCAACAATGTGAATACAAAACAGGACACACTATCCTCGGGAATAATTCATGTGTCGGCCGAAGAAAGTTTTAAACCTTTCTTAGAGGAGGAAGTTAAAGTGTTTAAATCAAGTTATCCCGAAGCCAATATCATTGTTGATTATAAGCCTGAGATTGAGTGTTTAAAGGACTTTGCGAGCGATAGCACTAGGATGATTTTTATTACAAGGGGTTTGGATAAAAGAGAAGAAGCATCCTTTAAAAACCAATTAGGATTTACGCCCACTTTTGGAATTTTAGCTTACAACGCAGTGGCTATTTTAGTGCATCAAAATGCGAAAGACTCCTTGTTTACATTGCAAGATTTACACGACAGGTTGGTTGGTAAAAACCCACAACAAGTGGTAATGGATGGGAATCATCTAACCGGTGTAGTTAGATTTTTAAAAGACAGCTTGGCTAAAAAGGAAGGCTTTGGGAAAAACGTAGTTTCAACAGATGGCAGCGAGGCTGTGATTCAATACATTAAATCAAATTCTAATGCGATTGGCTTTGTAGCCATGAATTGGATTGGGGATACCTATGATGCAAAGCAAGTAGAAGCTCGAAAATATGTTAAATCTGCGATGCTTGAATGTACATTGTGTGAAGAGAAAGGCTTGTTTGCGCAACCCTCTCAGTCCACTATCGGTAAAGGACAATATTCCTTATCACTTCCCATCTATTATATATTAAAAGAAAATGCACCTGGATTGGGTTCAGGGTTGCTCAACTTTATGAGTTTAGAACGCGGTCAACTCATTTTTAAAAGAGCTGGATTGGTTCCAGCAAAGATGAGTTTCCAAAAACGTAACAGTATGGTAAAGTAATAAACTGTTAAAAACTAACGGATTTTAGTTCATTTGATAAAAATTAATATCGATTTCTTCCAAAAAAATTAATATTTTTAGACTTCTCAAAAGTCACCATTGCGTGCGTAGGAAATTATTGTGTCAAATAGACATTTTCAATTTCAAATATTGAGTTGTTTTAGCGTTGTTATTTTAAAAAGTAAAAAAAACAAGTGATGAAAAAATTGGCTTTATTGATGTTGGGAGTTGCATTTGTAACCATTGGTTTAAATGCACAAGTAGCAGTTTCTCCTTTAGCGGAAGGTGTGAAGTTTTTGAACTACGAAAAAAATAAATCGGCACTAGATTTCTTTAAGAGTGCATACGATAAAAACCCTGCCGATCCTGAAACAACTTTCTGGTATGGACAAGCCTTGTTAGCTCAAAACTACAACGGTATTCCAACTCCAGAATATATTCAAAAAGCCAAAGCGCTTTACCAGCAAGCATTACAAACCAAAGGGAATGATGCATGGTTATTGGTTGGTATGGCACATATTCAGTCTTTAGAAGGAGCAGATGCTGCTTTGATTAAGAATAATTTAGAATTGGCTATTACAAGTTCTAAAATTGAAAAAGGAAGAAATAAGGGTAAAAATAATCCTGAAATCATCAATGCAATAGGTAGAGTATATGCTGAGTTGCCAATTCAAATTGGAGACCATCACTATGCAGTCGACAAATTGAAAGAATTGATTTCTTCTTATGATGAATCAACAATTAATCCAAACTTATACTTGAATTTAGGTATTAACTATTTGAAGTTAGGTGGTGAAAATGGTGGTGAAGCCGTAAGTGCATTTACTAAGGCAATTGATCGTGATCCCAAAAATGCATTTGCTTATTACAAGATTGGTAAAATATATCAAAGCCAAAGCAATAAAGAAATCTTACAAGAGAATTATAGCAAGGCTACTGCAATTGATCCTACAATCGCACCTGTATATGTTTCCTTATACACTTTCTATGCTTCCATTGATACTGCAAAAGCAAGAAAAAATTTAGACTTATTCCTACAATATGCAGATAAAGACCCCGCTTTTGATTATTTATATGCAGATTATCTTTTCCAAGTAGCTCAATATGACGCTTCTTTGGCAAAAGCAAAAGGATTGGAAGCGAGTATTGGCATTTCAATTTACCCTCGTATTGCTGTATTATTGGCTTATAACTACGATCGTAAAGGGGATTCAGTTCAAGCTAGAAAGTATATTGAACAATACGTTAGCAATAGCCCAACCGATAAAATCACTAATACCGACTACGATTTAGCAGTAAAAGTGATGTCTAAGTTCCCGAATACACAAAATGCGATTGCAAGTATTCTTGAAAAAGCCATTGCAGCTGACTCTACCAACAAGAAAAACAACCTTAAATTGTACAAATTAGGCTATGAAATGTACGAAAAAGCTAATATGTATAACGAAGAGCTGAAATGGTATACAAAATATGCAGCTTTGAATGGTGTAAAAGATGAGTTTTACTACTTTAAGACAGCTAGCATTGCTTTAAATGCGAAGGATGGCGTAACTGCCGCCGCTGCTGCCAAGGATTATATTACTACATTTCCTGATAAATCTCGCGGGTATGTATTCAATATCAAGGCTGCTGCCTTATTGGATAGTGCGAACACTTTAGGCCTTCAATTAGAGGCTTTAAACTTACAAAATCAGTTTTTGTTGAAAGATGTTGCTAAAAACAAGCAAGCATTGATAGACAATTACGCTCAAATGTTAATGTATTATAATGAAACTAAGGGTTTTGACAATGCAGTATTAATGTGTGACAAGATTTTGGAATTAGCGCCAGGCGACGCTAGTATGCTTAAATACAGAGAACAATTTGCAAAAAATGCTGCTTTAATGAAAGCAAAAGGTGCAACTAAAGCTGCCCCTGCTGCCCCAGCTAAGAGCAATTAATGTCCCTTATAAAATAATTGAAAAAAACTCCCCTTTTATGGGGAGTTTTTTGTTGTAGGTGCTATCCTTTGTGTATTTTTGCGGCACCTAAAACAATTGTATGAATTTGATGCAGTTATTGCTGTCAGCAAACGAAACAAATAATGCTTCTAATTACCTTCCCATTGCGCTTCAAATAGTGTTTGCAGGAGGCTTTGTTGCATTTATGATTTTGGTTTCAAGTTTGTTAGGACCTAAGCGTAAAACCGACGATAAATTAGCCACCTTTACCAGTGGTATCCCAACACATGGTGATGCAAGATCACCCATGGCGATCAAGTATTTTTTAATTGCTATTTTATTCGTTTTGTTTGACGTGGAAGTAATTTTCTTTTATCCATACGCAGTGAACTTTAAAAGTTTAGGTTGGAATGGTTTAGGAGAAGTGATTTTGTTTGTTGCATTTTTCTTGGTAGGGTTCGTTTACATTATCAAGAAAGGAGCACTTAAGTGGGAAGATTAATTTAATAAAATTCAAAGCATTTTTTATGCGTCCAGTAAGATTTAATATTCATCCAAAAGAAGCCGAAATTGCTGATGCAATATCAATGGCACCTGCTCCTGATGGAATTGGAGGGGAAGGATTTTTTGCAACACAATTAAGTTCAGTAGTGGGATTGGCTCGTAAAAATTCTTTATGGCCTTTGCCTTTTGCAACCTCGTGTTGTGGCATTGAATTTATGGCAACCATGGCATCGCATTACGACTTATCTCGTTTCGGATCGGAGCGTGTTGGATTCTCACCACGTCAATGTGATTTGTTAATGGTGATGGGTACCATTTCAAAAAAAATGGCGCCTGTTTTAAGACAGGTTTATTTACAAATGGCTGAGCCGCGCTGGGTAATTTCAGTAGGTGCTTGTGCTTGTAGCGGTGGTATATTCGATACCTACAGTGTGTTACAGGGCATTGATCAAGTTATTCCTGTGGACGTATATGTGCCCGGCTGTCCTCCAAGACCAGAAGCAATTATTGATGGCTTTATGAAAATTCAAGACTTAGTTGGACAAGAGAGTATCCGTCGTCGCAATAGCGATCAATACAAAGACTTGCTTAACAGCTACGGTATCCAATAGACATTTTTAAATTATTTATTTTACATAAAATGGCTTTAACAAACGAAATAATTCAAGCGCAATTGGAAGCGAAATTTGCAGATCAGGTAACTGCTTTTTCTACAGCGTCTGATATGCTTTCCTTCGAATCTCCAGCTGCAATGAATTTGAAAGTGATGCAATTTTTATTTGACGAATTAGGGTTTACTTTTTTAAGCGACTTGTGCGGGGTGCATTATCCTGACAACGCAGGCGCTGAATTAGTCGTGGTGTATCACATGCACAATTTTGTTGAAAATATTCGTTTGCGCTATTCAATTGCAGTGTCTATTGCTCAACCTGATGTGTTTACTGCTTCAAAATTATTTGAAGCGGCTAATTGGATGGAGCGTGAAACCTATGATTTTTTTGGAATCAATTTTATAGGGCATCCAAACTTAAAACGCATTTTGAATGTTGAAGAGATGGATTATTTTCCAATGAGAAAAGAATTTCCATTGGAAGATCAAACAAGAATAGATAAGGATGATGAAATGTTTGGAAGAGGGTAATTCAACAACGAACATTTCAATAATTAACTTAAGAACCGAGCAACGTACATAATATGGAAGCACAACACAATATAACATTACCTGAAGGGTCTATTGAAAAAAAGACCACGACCTTAAACTTTGGTCCTACGCACCCTGCAACGCATGGTGTATTTCAGAATATCATGGAAATTGATGGAGAGCGTGTTGTTTCAAGTGAGCAATCGGTAGGATTTATTCACCGTGCTTTTGAAAAATTAGCTGAACGTCGTAATTTATATCAAATCACTCCGATTACAGATCGTTTAAACTATTGCAGTAGCCCCATTAATAATATGGGTTGGCATTTAACCTGCGAAAAGTTTTTAAAAGTAGAAACACCAAAGCGTGTTGACTATTTACGTATTATTATCATGGAGTTGGCTCGTATCTCGGATCATTTAATTTGTAATTCTATTGTGGGTGTGGATACAGGTGCTTACACAGGGTTCTTATATGTAATGCAATACAGAGAATTAATTTATGAAATATATGAAGAAGTATGCGGGTCCCGTCTTACTACTAATATTGGGCGTATTGGCGGCTTTGAAAGGAATTTCACAAATACAGCGTTTACGAAACTCGAGAA
>CANGIZ010000056.1 GCA_947454025.1 Bacteroidota bacterium
AATAAACTTCCATTATGGACGATCGAGCAGGTAGGCCCTTTACCCGCTCCTTAGCTTAATCAAACCAAAAAGGGATGCGATAGGAGTAGGCTGTGCCTCCTATTTAAGTACCATTCAGCTAAGTAGTAGATTGGTTTGTGTTATTCCTGTTTACTGCCGACAACTAATAAAACAATAAGCATGTAGAAGACCAATGGTAACATTGTTTGGACAGGGGTTCGACTCCCCTCGACTCCACAAGTAAATTAAATCCCGCCTAGTGCGGGATTTTTTATTCGTCATAATTTTCTTAATCGCGTACATATTTTTTGTAAATTAGTATTTCATTAAACGATTGCTTGCATATGAAAAATTATTTCAAATTATTATTATTGGCCTTATTTGTTTTACCTACTAGTTTATTGAAAGCAAATGGAGGTGGCGAAAAAGATCCTATCGAAGGACGATGGGATTTAACAGTTAATATGGATGGACGTATGGCACCTTCTTGGTTAGAAGTTCGACATACTGGTGTGAACGGATATATTGGCCGTTTTGTTGCTGATGGCGGAAGTGCAAGACCCATTTCCAAAGTAGAATTTAAGGATGGCAAATTGGCATTTCATATACCTGCACAATGGGAAAGAACCGATAAAGAATTGTTGGTGGAAGGCACATTAGTTGATGGTAAATTATCTGGTACCATGGTGACTACAATGGGTAAAAATTATACTTGGGTAGGAGAGCGTGCACCTAAATTATGGAGAGATAAAGCACCTAAATGGGGAGCACCTATCAAAATCTTTAATGGCAAGGATTTAACTGGCTGGGAAGCAATGGGCAAAACAAATCAATGGGTGGTAGAAAATGGCGTATTAAAAAGTCCGAAGTCTGGTGCTAATATTCGTACAACAAAAACATACAACGATTTCAAATTGCATATTGAATTTAAATACCCAAAAGGAAGTAATAGTGGAGTGTATTTAAGAGGTCGTTATGAAATTCAAATCGAAGACAACAAAGGCATGGATCCAATTAGTTTATACTTAGGGGGTATTTATGGCTTTATTGATCCTTGGTTAATGGTGGCGAAAGAACCAGGCGAATGGCAAAGCTATGATGTGGAATTAGTAGGCCGTATGGTAACAGTGAAAGCAAATGGAACTACTATTATTTATAAGCAAGAAATTCCGGGTATTACTGGTGGTGCCTTAGATAGTAAGGAAGGAGAACCAGGACCTATTATGATGCAAGGTGACCACGGTCCAATTGAATTCAGAAATATCATTTTAACTCCGGCAGTTAATTAAACATTTTAGATTATAAAAAAAGGCTACTCTTTTGAGTGGCCTTTTTTTGTGCGTTAGTATTTCATTTTTTGAATGTCTATTAAGAATCAACCAAGCAATTGATATTAATCATATATTTTCCCTTGTTAAGGCCCTTATTTCGCATAAGATAATTAATACAATATGATACATCCATTTCAGTATACCACAGCACAAGAAGCATTAAACCTGATACAAAACGGGAATCGGGTTTTCGTTCATGGAAGTGCATGTACGCCATTGTATTTATTAAGAGAATTGGCAAAACAAAAAGATCGATTACATCATGTTGAAGTGATTTCAATTACTTTACAGGGAAGAGTAGAAATTGCCGACGCAGGTTACGAAAACACATTTCATATTAATTCATTGTTTGTGTCAGAACCTGTTCGTAATGCGGTGATGGAAGGAAGAGCTGATTTTATTCCCGCATTTTTAAGTGATATTCCCGATATGATTCGCACAGTGTTGCCAGTGGATGTAGCCATTGTACAAGTTTCTCCTCCCGATATGCATGGGTATTGCACTTTAGGCACTTCGGTGGATATTGCACGAACTGCAGTAAACTGTGCCAAATTTGTGATTGCACAAGTAAATCCTCAAATGCCAAGAACACATGGTGATGGTATGATTCATACCGATCGTTTTGCTGCTATGGTATTTCATGATGAAGCATTGCCACAAGTAGACTATGGAGCAAAAATTACTGAGACCGATTTGATGGTTGGACGTAATGTGGCCAATTTAATTGAGGATGGTAGTACTTTGCAAGTGGGTATTGGTACTATTCCAGATGCAGTGTTACAATCACTAGGAGGACACAAAGACCTAGGTATGCATACCGAAATGTTTAGCGATGGAGTCATTGATTTATTTGAAAAAGATATCATTAATAATAAGAAGAAAAAAATTCATCCTAACAAACTCGTTACTTCTTTTGCCTTAGGTACCAACAGACTCTACAATTATATTAATGACAATCCTGCGATTAATTTTTTAGACATCGATTATGTAAATGACCCACACGTGATTCGTCGTAATCCCAAAGTGATTGCTATTAATAGTGCGGTGGAATTAGATTTAACAGGACAAATTTGTGCGGATAGCATTGGTAAATATCAATACAGCGGCATTGGAGGACAGATGGACTTTATGCGTGGAGCAGCATTAAGTGAAGGGGGCAAACCAATAATTGCTATCACGAGTAGAACCCACAAAGGGGTCTCCAGAATCGTACCTTATTTGCAACAAGGGGCAGGCGTAGTAACCACAAGAGGTCATATACATTATGTAGTTACCGAATATGGCGTGGCTTATTTATATGGGAAAAATTTACGCCAAAGAGCAAAATCTTTAATTGAAATTGCACATCCGGAAGACCGAGAATTTTTAGAACAACAATGTCATGAGCGTTTCAAAGCCTTCGTATAGAATTCGTATTTCGAAAAACTATTTTATAAAAACGACTTCGTTGTAAGGCACTCTATTTCTAGGTCCCCAAACGCCTTCCTCAGTGCCTTTACCCACCGCAATAATCATATTAATCTCTGCGCCGCGAGGTAGGTTCAATGCCTTTTTCACACGCTTCGAGTCGAAGCCTTCCATAGGACATGATTCAAAACCTTCTGCAGCAATAGACAACATAAAAGTTTGAGCTGCCAAAGCACAAGACTTGTGAACTGTTACGCGTTGGTCGGCTTTGCCACCCATTCGATAAAAAGGTTTTGTAAGTCCTCCAAAAAAACTGATACATCTTCTAACAAAAGCAAAAAAACCAATCAGATCAGAACGATAGGCAAGTGGCATCAATTTTGTATAATAATCCAATCCTCTTTTTTGAAGTTTATTAGGTTCCCCTTCAATACCTTCTCTAACGCGGTCATAATTCCACTTTGCACGTTGTTTCCATAAATCGCCTCTAGTTACAAACACGACTAATTGTTTCGCCGTTTTTGCCGCAGATTGTCCTAGGCAGAGTGCTGTGTATTTTGCTCTTTCTTCAGGGTCTTGAATCCAGTAAAATTCCCACAACTGCATATTGCTACTGCTAGGAGATAAGATGGCACGCTCCAAACTTTTTTGGATCACTTCATTCGGCACTTCCACGTTGGCGTCAAAACGTCTATTAGAACGTCGTTTCGCGATTATTTCATCAAAAAAGGTATTAGACATAGTATATTTTTAAATTTAAAAGCCTTACAACGAAATCACGAAGTAAGGCTTTTAGTATAGTGAAGGATAAGCTTAGAACAAATCCATTGCTTTTGCAAAATAAGTAACTGTACCAGGAAGTGCTAACCAGAAAAACTCACGGTATACAACCATTAATGTTACCATAATTGCTAACCATGCAAAACAGTATACCCAGTACTTTTTAGTGTTTTTTTGTGCTTCCATTGTATTGAATTAATTTATATGTTGTTTTTAGACAGTGCAAATATACAATTTTTATCTTTTTGACCTATAAATTATTAGGCCCATAACTGTATTTTAAGTCTACTTTCCAGCCATTAGGGCTAAAAACCACTTTTACCCAACGAGGGGTTTTGTCCTGGGAATTTTGATACAAAATTGTGCTAGTATGCTCGTTAATTGTTTTCACTTCGTTAATTTGAATAGAAGCTTGTCTTAATTGCATACGGCCTTCCTTGTCTAGGGCAAAATAATCCTTAGTTATTTGATCAAAATAAGCCTGGTTTTGTGTGTCCACTAAAAGGTACTGTTGGGCTTTTTTCATATCACCCTGCATGTAGTTTTCGATAAAATATCTACCTCCGTCCAAAGGGTTATCGGCTTTCTCTACAGCGTTTGTGGAATTACACGCTACCATTACTGAGATGAAGCTGCAATAAAGGATTAGTTTTTTTAGCATACCCAAAGTTAAGCCAATTATTAATGTTAAATTTGTTCGGTCTAAAACAATCATCGTATGAAAAAATTGTTCATCTCCCTTTGTCTTTTCGCTGCAGTAAACACACAGGCCCAGCAAAAACATCCCGCTTTTATGGAACAAGGCAATATTTATGAAGTGAATATTCGTCAATATACAAAGGAGGGAACTTTAAATGCATTTGCTAAACATTTGCCAAGACTTCAAAAAATGGGCGTTAAGACTTTATGGTTTATGCCATTGCAGCCAATTTCTAAAGAGGGACGTAAAGGCACATTGGGCTCTTATTATTCAGTTGCGAGTTATACCGATGTGAATCCGGAATTTGGGACCTTAAACGACTTTAATGCAATTGTTACCAAAGCACATGCAATGGGAATGAAAGTAATTATCGACTGGGTACCGAATCACACGGGTGCCGATCATCCTTGGTTAACAACGCATCCTGATTTTCATGAGCGTGATAGTACAGGTAAAGCTATTTATACGGCCGATTGGTCCGATACACGTGAATTAAACTATAGTAATCCGGTGATGGAGGATAGCATGATAAATGCTATGCAATATTGGGTGAAAAATACAGCCATTGATGGATTCAGAGTGGATGTTGCATGGGGTGTACCTTATAGTTTTTGGAATAAATGTATTCCTACTTTAAAAAAAGAAAGAATTTTATTTTTCTTGGCCGAAGCGGATGATCCAAAATTACACGAAACAGGATTTGATGCTACTTATAGCTGGACTGAGTTTCATGTGATGAATGATATTGCAGCGGGGAAAAAAGATGTTTTGTCTTTAGATACTGTTTTAAATAAAATTGACAAGGAGAATGTAAAAGGGGCTTGGAGATTATACTTTACAAGTAATCATGATGAAAACTCTTGGAACAAAGCAGATTATGCTACAATGCCAGGTAAAGTACATGCTCCATTTGCTGTATTTACGCAAACTTATAATAGAACCATGCCTTTGGTTTATAGTGGACAAGAAGAACCAGTGTTAAGAGCTGTTTCTTTTTTTGAAAAAGACTCAATGGGCTTTCAAAAATATGAGCGTGCACCTTTTTATAGTACCTTATTACATTTAAGAGCTACGAATGCTGCGTTCAAAGAAAATGCAGTATTTGAAAGAATAAAAGTAAATAATCCAACACAGGTAATGGCATATTCAAGAAAGAATGGTGCAAGTTTGGTGGTGGTAGTTTTGAATTTATCTGATAAAGATGCACAAGTGCAGTTAGATGCTGCATTGCCAAAAGACAATACGTATTTTGAAGTATTCGAGCATCAAGCAATCAAAGACATTCATTCATTACAGCTTCCAGCGTGGGGGTATAAAGTATTTGTATACGGTACAAAGTAAACATATGACAAAAAACAAGTTGGTTGAACACATCATTGAAAAGCAATCTTATTTGTGTGTAGGATTAGATACAGATATTGAAAAATTGCCCGCACATTTACCTAAAACAAAGGAAGGTGTTATTGCATTTAATAAAGCCATCATTGATGCGACTGCACCATACTGTGTGAGTTATAAGATCAACACTGCATTTTATGAATCACAAGGTGTGAAAGGATGGGAGGCCATGGAAGCTACCTTAGCACATATTCCGTCTACTCATTTTACAATAGCCGATGCAAAGCGCGGAGATATTGGCAATACTTCGGCTCAATATGCAAAAACATTTTTTGAAATATTGCCTTTTGATGCCATAACAGTTGCACCTTATATGGGCAAGGATAGCATTGATCCATTTTTAGCTTATTCCAATAAATGGACCATTGTTTTAGGATTAACATCCAATACGGGCAGTCAAAATTTTGAACAACAAAAATTAGCAAGTGGCCAATTTTTATTTGAGTCTGTTTTAGAGCAAGTAGCGAGTTGGGGAACTGCCGAACAATTGATGTTTGTTGTTGGCGCTACTAAAGCGGAAGATTTTGTAGGTATTCGAAAAATAATTCCAAATCATTTTTTATTGGTACCGGGTGTGGGTGCACAGGGAGGAAGTTTAAGTGAAGTAACTAAGTTTGGTAAAAATGACTCAGTTGGATTATTAGTGAATGCAAGTAGGGCTGTTATTTTCGCAAGTAGTGGTAATGACTTTGCCGAAAAAGCTGCTATTGCCGCAAATGAATACGCAGCAGAAATGAAAGGGTTGCTTTCGGTTTAATTTTTTATTCTTCTTGTGTAGGATTCGCTTGTAAATGATGAATGGTTTCTCCTTCCATCTTTGCAATGACAATGGTGGCAACACTATTCCCAATAATGTTGGTAATAGCACGTGCTTCACTCATAAATTTATCTACACCCAATAAAAAAGCCAATCCTTCGATTGGGATTTTTTGTAAGGAAGCGAGGGTAGATGCCAACACAATAAAGCCACTGCCAGTTACACCCGCAGCACCTTTGGAAGTAAGCATCAGAATTAAAATCATGGTAATCAATTCCGGTGTACTTAAATGCACGTTGTATAATTGTGCAATAAAAATAACTGCCATGGATAAATAAATCGAAGTACCGTCTAAATTAAAAGAGTAGCCAGTGGGAACCACCAAACCTACTACCGATTTAGAGCAGCCCATTTTTTCTAATTTATGCATTAAAGAAGGCATTGCAGGTTCCGATGAGGAAGTGCCAAATACAATTAATAATTCTTCCTTAATATGCAAGAGCAATTTAAAAATGGAAAGTCGGTAATATTTTAAAATCAATCCTAGGATAATAAAAATAAAAAGCGCCATGGTTAAGTACATGGTCCCCATTAATTTACCCAATGGGATAAGTGTTTTTAAACCGTACTTGCCAATAGCAAAGGACATACCTCCAAATGCAGCAATGGGTGCTAAGTACATTACATATTTTAATCCAGTGAAAACATAGTGTGTTAATTGTCCTAGTTTATGAATGTATTTTTCACGCTTTGGGAAATAGTTTAAAGTAAATCCTAAAATAATAGCAGCAAGTAATACCTGTAAATTGGTGTTTTGAGCAATGATATGCAATAGGTCAAAATGCGTGGCCTTGGTATATTTGGAAGGGTCCTGCATTTGTAATCCTTCTTTATTTATATTTCCCGGTTGAATCCAAAGGGCAGCAATTACTCCAATGGCTAATGAAAGGGTGCTTACAATTTCAAAATAAAGCAAGGATCTAAAACCAATCCTACCTACTTTTTTTAAATCACCCATACTCGCAATACCTAAGCTCACTGTAAGAAAAATGATCGGGAACGTAAAGCCTTTGATAATTAAAATAAACCACTTTGCAAGGAACTCAAATTGAATAGCAGTTGCAGGCGAATACATGCCAACTAGTACACCAGCAATAATTGCTAATAATACATAAAAGCTTAGGTGGGTGATTACTTTTCTCATGATGGGTATTATGCTTGTAAATATACTTTTTTTAGGTAGTTTGAGTTATCTTTGAGAAGGATTGTTTACCTAAAAAATGAAGTTATGGCAGTAAGAGCAGATTTGTTTGAGTCACCAGATTATTATCAACTGGATGAATTACTTAATGAAGAGCATTTAATGGTAAGATCGGCAGTACGCGATTATGTGAAAAAAGAAATATCACCCATTATTGAGGACTATGCACAAAAAGCGGAGTTCCCTCAACAAATCGTAAAGCAATTGGGTGATTTAGGTTGTTTTGGTCCAACGGTGCCCGCTGAATATGGCGGGGGTGGTTTGGATTATATAAGCTACGGCATCATGATGCAGGAATTGGAAAGAGGAGATAGTGGCGTACGAAGTACTGCTAGTGTGCAAGGATCCCTTGTTATGTTTCCAATTTATGCATACGGAAGTGAGGAGCAAAAGAAAAAATATTTACCAAAGTTAGCTAGTGGTGAGTGGTTGGGTTGTTTTGGTTTAACTGAACCGAATCATGGTTCAGATCCTTCCAGCATGCTAACCAATATTAAGGATGCAGGGGATCATGTTATTTTGAACGGTGCAAAAATGTGGATCAGTAATGCGCCATTTGCGCAGGTTGCAGTGGTTTGGGCAAAGAACGAAGAAGGAAAAATTGTAGGATTGATAGTAGAAAGAGGTATGGAAGGATTTAGTACCCCTACAACGCATAATAAATGGAGTTTGAGAGCGAGTGCAACAGGTGAATTGGTTTTTGATAATGTTAAAGTGCCCAAAGAAAATATTTTACCCAATGTGATTGGATTAAAAGGGCCATTGGGCTGTTTAAGTAAAGCAAGATACGGTATTGCATGGGGCGCATTAGGGGCGGCTATGGATTGTTACGATACTGCATTAAGGTATAGTAAAGAACGTATTCAGTTTGGCAAACCTATTGGCGGTTTTCAATTGCAACAAAAAAAGTTAGCCGAAATGGTTACTGAAATTACTAAAGGTCAACTATTGGTTTGGCGTTTAGGTGTGTTGATGAATGAAGGAAGGGCAACGCCAAGTCAAATAAGTATGGCCAAAAGAAATAGTTGTGAAATTGCCACCAATATTGCAAGGGATGCGCGTCAAATGTTGGGCGGTATGGGCATTACAGGAGAATACTCTATAATGCGTCATATGATGAATTTAGAAAGCGTAATTACCTATGAAGGAACACATGACATTCATTTATTAATTACCGGAATGGATGTAACAGGTTTCAATGCTTTTAAATAAATCTTTTTAGTGAACGTTTAAGTGAAGTTATGGCTGCAGAGAAAATATTTTTAATAGGCATGATGGGTTCGGGTAAATCATATTGGACCAAAAAAATTTCAAAGTGGATTAAATCGGGAGGATACGATTTAGATGCTTTGATTGAAATGAATGAGGAAAAAACAATTACTGAAATCTTCGCTGAGGACGGTGAAGAATATTTCAGAAAAGCGGAAAGCAAAATATTAAAGTGGTTTAAGGAAAAGAAAAAGTATGTGTTGGCTACAGGTGGTGGAACCCCTTGTAGTCAGGATAATATTGATTGGATGAAAAAAGAGGGATTGGTAATTTGGCTAGATGAATCCATTGAAGCATTGGTTTCAAGATTAGCTCCTGAAAAAGAACATAGACCGCTAATTGCGCAATTAAATAATGATCAATTGGCGAGTTTTATCCAAGGAAAATTATTAGAGCGTACGCCATTTTATCAACAAGCGCATTATCGTTTAACTTCTGATCAAATAACCGAAGCAGGTCTTAAAAAGATAATTCAAAAACATGCATCGTAAAATATTATTATGGGGATTAATGTTGTCCCTTTTGTCGGTTGTTTTGGGCGCATTTGGAGCACATGCATTAAAGAACATTGTTCCTGCCGAAAAAATAACCATCTTTGAAACAGGGGTACGCTATCTATTTCTGCATGCTTTTACATTAATCGCAATGGCATTGTATACCCAGCATAATAGTGTATTACTAGGGGAGCACAAGGGTATTGGCTGGGCGTCGAATCTTTTTTTATTAGGTATCTTGTTTTTTTGCGGGTCATTGTTCCTACTTACATTTCAGCCTTTATGTACTTTTAATTACAGTCGTATGATTGGCCCCATTACACCCATTGGAGGGCTTTGTTTTATCCTAGCCTGGGCAAGTTGGATACGTGTAGTGTGGGCTCATAAAGTGGATAAGTAGCCTCAGTTGTTTTCAATTTTACACATTAGTCCAAAAACCTTTTTGAAACTATTGGGATAACTTATATTTGTTACTATGGCAAATACGCTTAAAAGCAAAAAAGCACCCAAAATTAGCGAAGAAGCATTGAATCCAGACAAGGAAGCTTCCGTGAATGTAACCGAAGTGGTAAAAGACGAACGTACTTCAAAAATAGCAGGATCCATTCTTTTGCTATTGACGATATTTTTATTCGTTGCTTTCACTTCCTATTTATTTACTTGGCAAGAGGACCAGGACAAAGTACAATTATGGCGTACGAATTTATTTTCAACAAATGATGTGAAAGTAAATAATCAGTTAGGATTCATTGGTGCTTTTGTAGCGTATCAAATTATGTTTAATGGTTTTGGACTAGCAGCCTATTTATTTTGCGCTTTCACTTTTGTGATAGGGGTAAACTTATTTTTTACAAAACCAATATTTAGTGTTTGGAGAAATGTACGTTATGTATTATTGGGCTTATTGGTTTTAAGTACCTGTTTTGCATTTGTTACAAGGGGGGCAGCTTTCTCATGGGGAGGAGCATTGGGAGAGTATAGTAGTAGTTGGCTAATTAAATGGATAGGTAGTTTTGGTACAGGAGCCATTTTGTTGGTTGCAGGATTTAGTTATTTTATTTGGAGAGTCAATCCAAAATTCAATACACCCAATTTTGATTTTTTAATTCCTAAAAAGAAAGAAGTTCCTTTTGTTAGCGAGGACGACGAGCAGGCAATTAAACAAGAGTGGGATTTAAACAATCCAGCTCCCATTGTTGAAGAAGCACCCACAGGGAATCGATTAAAAACAAATGCAACAGGGGAGAATGGCATTTCAGTAATTATGCCAGAAACGGACGAGATGGAAGAAGGTGGTAAATTATTTATTGACGAATTGGCTTTAACCGAGGATCATATTGCTGAGTCGGAATTAGCGCCAAGCTTGGTAGTTGAGCCAACTGAGGAAAGTTCAATTGAAAATGAGGAGACTACTGAAAATGACACCGAAGAAGACTTCACCGACTTGGACGATGAATTGTTAGAAGACCTAGATTTAGAATTAAATGAAGGCATAAAAGAGGAAGTAGTTACAGCCGCCGCCATTGGAAGTTTAGCCACTAAATATGATGCGACATTAGATTTAAAAAACTATAAGTATCCGTCTATTAATTTATTGGAAACGCATGGTTCAGAAAAAATTGTGCAGGATCCAGAGGAATTAGAAATGCACAAGAATCAAATTATTGCTACTTTAAAAAACTATGATATTGCCATTCAGCGTATTGCAGCTACAGTAGGTCCCACAGTAACTTTGTATGAAATCGTACCAGCCCCAGGTGTGCGTATTAGTCGTATTAAAAACTTAGAGGATGATATTGCGTTAAGTTTAGCTGCATTAGGTATTCGTATTATCGCACCGATTCCAGGAAAAGGAACCATTGGTATTGAAGTGCCGAATATTCGTAAGTCGGTAGTGAGTATGAAAACATTATTGGCGAGTGAGAAATTTCAAACCAGTGCTTATTCTTTGCCCATTGCAATTGGTAAAAAAATTGACAATGAAAACTTTATTGTGGACTTGGCAAGCATGCCACACTTGTTAATGGCAGGTGCTACAGGACAAGGTAAGTCAGTTGGATTAAACGCAATTTTAGTTTCACTATTATATAAGAAACATCCTTCGCAATTGAAGTTTGTTTTGGTGGATCCTAAAAAAGTGGAGTTGAGTTTATACCGTGTAATTGAAAAACATTTCTTAGCTAAATTGCCAGGCGAAGAAGATGCGATTATTACTGATACCAAAAAAGTAATCAATACCTTAAATGCATTGTGTATTGAAATGGACAACCGCTATGATTTATTAAAAGAAGCGGGCTGTAGAAACATTAAAGAGTACAATGAAAAATTCACTGCGCGAAAATTAAATCCAGAAAAAGGCCATCAATATTTACCATTCATTGTATTGGTAGTGGATGAGTTTGCCGATTTAATTATGACAGCTGGCAAGGAAGTGGAAATGCCAATTGCACGTTTAGCACAGTTGGCACGTGCCGTAGGTATTCACTTAATTATTGCAACACAAAGACCTTCGGTAAATATTATAACAGGTACCATTAAAGCTAACTTCCCAGCACGTATTGCGTTTAAAGTATCTAGTAAAATTGACAGTCGTACTATTTTAGACGCAGGTGGTGCCGAGCAGTTAATTGGCAAGGGTGATATGCTTGTAAGTTATAATGGAGAGATTACGCGTTTACAATGTGCATTTGTGGACACACCCGAAGTGGACAGAGTATGTTCCTTTATATCAGAACAGAAAGGTTATCCGCAAGCATTTTTATTGCCCGAATATTCTGATGAGAAAGATGCAGATGCGGGTGGA
Organism: Bacteroidota bacterium; assembly: GCA_947454025.1. Lineage (GTDB taxonomy): Bacteria > Bacteroidota > Bacteroidia > Chitinophagales > Chitinophagaceae > Sediminibacterium. Next base: position 12,201 of record CANGIZ010000056.1, read on the forward strand.
GGGTTTGATCCGAACGAAAGAGATCCTTTGTTTGAGGATGCAGCTAAATTAATTGTAAGTGCCCAACAAGGGTCCACTTCCTTAATACAAAGAAGAATGAAATTAGGATACAATCGTGCTGGCCGTTTGATGGACCAATTAGAATCTGCAGGCATTGTGGGTGCAAGTCAGGGCAGTAAGCCAAGAGAGGTCTTGTACAAAACGGACACAGAATTATACGACTTCTTGCAAAACTTATAATATGCAAAATCCTAGTTTAACACTCCATTAAACTAGGATTGCTTATTTTTGTCCTAGCTTAATAATCATTTATTACTTTATATATCAGTATGAGATACTTATTCCTATTAGCTTCCTTGTTTTTATTTAGTTCTCTTCAAGCACAAAAAGATCCAGTTGCTAAAGCTATTTTGGATCAAATTGGGGCAAAAGTGAAGGAGGCTAAGGGCATTTTGGTGCAAATTCAACTTGTTTCAAAAAACAATAAGGGAAAGGCCCTGGGGTCAAAACTGATCAATTTAAAGATGAAAGGGGATAAATACTTATTGCAACAAGGGGCTATGGAAATTGTATGCGATGGAGCCAATATCTACAATTTCGATGGTGCGAATTCTATATCAAAGTCAAGTGTAGCAGAATCGGATCAAACCCTAAGTCCACAAAAATTATTATCCGGTAATTATGATAAAGACTTTAATTTCAAGTTGTTAAGTCAGGATGGCGGAAAGGCAACTATTGAGCTTTCCCCAATCGACAAGCGTAAGAATTTCCAAAAAGTAACATTAGTCGTGGATAAAGCCAAGTCGGCCCTGTCCAACGCCACAATTTTAGATAAAAGCAACAATATTACCGACGTAAAAGTGGTGTCAATTAACTATTCCGCCCCCTTGGCGGACAAGCTTTTCTTGTTCAATAGGGCAAAATACCCAAAAAACGTAGAAATTTTTGATTAGGATTCATCCTTTTCTCCTTATCTTTGCAGCCGAAATAAAAGAAAAAAACCGTGGCCAATTGTTGGTCACAAAAAAGAAGATTTACAATGTCTATACTAACAAAAGAAAAGAAAGCAAGCATTTTTGCTGAATTTGGTGGAAAAGCAACGAACACAGGTTCAATCGAAGGTCAAATTGCTTTGTTAACACAACGTATTGCGCACATTTCAGGTCACTTGAAAGCAAACCACAAAGATCACTCTACTCAAAGAGGTTTGATGCAATTAGTGGGTCAGCGTAAGCGTTTATTGGTTTAT
>CANGIZ010000057.1 GCA_947454025.1 Bacteroidota bacterium
ATGTTAACAATCCTGAATTATCACAAACAAGCAATTTTGGTTTACAACACTATGCAGATCCAATTCATGTACCTGCATAACATAGAAAGATAAACTATGAGCGAACAAACATTATTTAAAGTAACAGTTGACGGCATCACGATCGAAGTTCCAGCAGGCACGACGATCTTGCAAGCTGCACGTCAAATTGGTGGCGAAGTAGCACCTCCTGCAATGTGTTATTATAGCAAATTAAAAGGAAGTGGCGGAAAGTGTCGTACTTGTTTAGTAGAAGTGTCAAAGGGTTCTGAAAAAGATCCAAGACCTATGCCTAAATTAGTAGCATCTTGTCGTACTACTGTGATGGATGGTATGGAAGTAAAAAATATCACCAGCGAAAAAGTAGTGGATGCGCGCGCAGGTGTGGTTGAGTTCTTATTATTGAATCACCCTTTGGATTGTCCGATTTGTGACCAAGCTGGAGAGTGTCACTTACAGGATTTGAGTTTTGATCATGGTAAATCAAAAACGAGATTTGAATTCCAAAAAAGAACTTTCAAAAAACATGATCTAGGTGAAAATATTCAATTGCATATGACGCGTTGTATATTATGTTACCGTTGTGTTTTTACTGCCGATCAATTAACCAACAAACGTGTTCATGGAATTTTAGATAGAGGGGATCACGCGGAAATTGCAACACATATTGAAAAGAGTTTAGACAATGAATTTATTGGCAACGTGATTGACGTTTGTCCAGTAGGTGCATTAACAGATAAAACATTCCGATTTAAAAACCGTGTTTGGTTTTTAAAGCCAATGGATGCACATCGTGATTGTCCTACTTGTTCAGGTAGAGTAACTTTATGGAACAGAGGTGACGAAGTATACAGAGTAACTGCACGCAAGGATGAGTGGGGTGAAATTGAAGATACGCCAGATGGTAAGCCAGGATGGATTTGTAATACTTGTCGATTTGATAAAAAAGATGCAAGTGATTGGGTGATTGAAGGGCCTCGTGCAATTAGTCGTGCGTCGGTAATTTCTCAAGGGCACTATGCAGGGAATGTAGGTACAACGATTCCAACTGAAACATTCAAAGCAGTAAATGGAGGAAGAGCTCCTCATTTATTGATGGATATACATGATGAGAGTGAAGTGAATCAACCTAATATTCATTTAGGCAAAATTCATGGTCCTTCTCACGGTGACACTTTTAACAATATAACAGAAAAAGCCTAACAAGCTAAATCAAAAAATACTTTAACTAATTTTTTATAGCATGACAATTCTTGCACTTGATTGGGGCTTTATCATAGAGAAATTAATAATGATTGCCATTGTTGTTTTCGCTAGTTTGGGCATTGCCTTATATACTACTTTCGGAGAACGTAAAGTAGCCGCTATTTTACAAGACCGTCCAGGTCCAAGCCGTGCAGGCCCTTTTGGTTTATTACAACCTTTGGCCGATGGTTTGAAATTAATCATGAAAGAGGAAATCATTCCCAACGCTGCAAGTAAGTGGTTGTTTATTTTAGGTCCAGGTTTAGCCATGACTGCGAGCTTAATGACTTGTGCTGTGATTCCTTGGGGATCAGCGATAGATATTTTTGGTCGTCACGTTGAATTGCAAATTGCCGATGTAAATATTGGTATTCTTTATGTATTTGCAGTAGTAAGTATGGGTGTATACGGTATTATGATTGGAGGATGGGCTTCGAATAATAAATTTTCTTTAATGTCTGCATTGCGTGCAGCATCACAAGCCATTAGTTATGAATTGGCAATGGGCTTGGCTTTAATTGCTTTGTTAATGACTACGGGCTCTTTGAGTTTAAAAACAATTGTAGAACAACAAATACAAGGGCATTGGTGGAATATTGTGTATCAACCATTGGGTTTTTTAATTTTCTTTATTACTGCAATGGCAGAATGTAACAGAACACCTTTCGATTTGCCAGAAGCAGAAAATGAATTAAACTTCGGTTACCACCAAGAATATTCTTCCATGAAATTAGGCTTCTATTTATTTGCGGAATACATCAATATGATTATGAGTAGTGCTATTATGGCTACGATGTATTTTGGAGGTTACGATTTGCCTTTCTTTAATGAAGCGTCAGTAGCGCCAAATATCGCAGCATTGATTGGTGTGGGTACTTTATTAATTAAGATTGTGTTGTTCATTTTCTTATTCATGTGGATTCGTTGGACCATTCCGAGATTCAGATATGACCAATTAATGGGATTGGGTTGGAAGACTTTAATTCCATTGGCATTGTTTAACATGCTACTTACAGGAGCAGTAATCTTAGCCAAATTATAATATTTTAATAATTTATTTTTTAAAAATACTATGCAAGCATTAACCAACAGAGTACAAGCAGTGAACCGAAAACCAATGACGTTTTTGGAGCGCTTGTATTTGATTAATATTATCAAGGGCATGCTGATTACTTTTAGTCACATGTTTAAAAAGCAACCTACGATTCGTTATCCCGAAGAGAAGCGTGAGTTTAGTCCTGTATTTAGAGGGTTACACGTTTTAAATAGAGACGAAGAAGGCCGTGAGCGTTGCACTGCATGTGGATTGTGTGCAGTAGCTTGTCCTGCAGAGGCAATTACAATGGAAGCTGCTGAAAGAGTAGAAGGCGAAGAAAATTTATATAGAGAAGAAAAGTATGCGGCAAAATATGAGATTAACATGTTGCGATGTATTTTCTGCGGACTATGTGAAGACGCTTGCCCTAAGGATGCCATTTATTTAAGTGAAACATTTGCGCCTGCTAATTATACACGTAAAGGATTCGTGTATGCAAAATCTGATTTATTAATTCCAAATCCAAAGACAGAAGCAAACGCTTATGCTGAGGCAAAAGGAGTACAAGCTTAATTGATATGAGTACATTAGAAATTATATTCTACGCGTTATCTGCATTTGCAATTGTAAGTGCAATAATGGTATTAGTGAGCAAAAACCCAATCCATAGTGTACTATGGTTAATATTGGTATTTTTTGCCATCTCTGGTCATTATGTATTATTGAATGCACAATTTTTAGCTATTGTAAATATTATCGTTTACGCCGGAGCCATAATGGTGTTGTTCTTATTTGTGATTATGTTAATGAACGTGAAAGTGGACAATGAACCACAAAAGAAAATGATTGTCAAATTTATTGGCGCTTTATCAGGCGGTAGTTTGTTGTTGTTATTGGTTGCTTTGGTAAAACAAACAACACAATTAGAGGGCAAACAAGTATTAATGAAGGAAGGTGCCATTGGCTTGATACATCCATTGGGTCAGGCATTGTTCACTGACTATGTATTGCCATTTGAAATAAGCAGTGTGTTATTTTTAAGCGCGATGGTGGGCGCAGTTATAATTGGTAAGAAATAAAAAATTAAAAAAACTTAGGTATGCCTATACAATATTATATCTTCTTATGTTTAACCCTTTTTAGTATTGGTGTAATTGGGGTATTAACAAGACGCAATGCAATCATCGTATTCATGTGTGTTGAATTGATTTTGAATGCAGTGAATTTATTATTGGTTGCATTTTCAAAAATGTACCATGGCGCTGCATTGCAATTGTCACCTACTAGTACAGCGGGTATTGATGCACAAATTTTCGTATTCTTTATTATGGTAGTAGCTGCGGCTGAAGTAAGTGTTGGTTTAGCCATTATTGTAATGATGTTCCGAAATACACATTCAGTAGATATCAATTTCTTAAATAGATTAAAGAATTAATTCATTTCGCATGAAAATAATAATAGGACTTATTGTACTCTTCCCTTTAGTTGGATTTTTATTCAATGGATTGGGGCGTAATATTTGGAGTAAAAAAACAATTGCATCAATTGCGACTGGAGCTGTATTAACCTCTTTTTTAGCAAGTATTTTTGCTTTTATGCAAGTGGGAACGAACGGTGCATTTACCGCACACTATTTTGACTTTATCAATACCGCATCCATTAAAATTCCTTTTGATTTTAAAGTAGATGCATTGTCAAGTTTATTCTTATTGGTGATTACAGGCGTGGGTACTTTAATTCATTTGTATTCTTCTGCTTATATGAAGGACGAAGAAGCACCGCATTATGCGCGTTACTTTGCTTATTTGAATCTATTTATCTTCTCCATGTTGTTATTGGTTTTAGGGGACAACTATGTGATTATGTTTATTGGATGGGAGGGGGTTGGATTATGTTCTTATTTATTAATTGGCTACTGGTTTACCAATGCTACGTATAACTATGCGGCAAAGAAAGCCTTTATCATGAACCGTATTGGTGACCTTGGATTTTTATTAGCTATATTTTGGTTGGTGGTTAAATTAGGTACAGTGAGCTATGGTAGTGTTTTGACTGCCGAAAGTTTAGCTAAACTTTCTACTACCGATATTACTGCCATTACTTTATTATTATTTGTAGGTGCCATGGGTAAGAGTGCACAAATTCCTTTGTACACATGGTTGCCAGATGCGATGGCGGGTCCTACACCAGTGTCTGCATTAATCCACGCTGCAACCATGGTAACAGCAGGTATCTATATGATCACCCGCTCTAATATTTTATTCAGTGCGAGTGAATTTACACAGCACGTGGTTGCCATAGTAGGTATTAGTACCGCATTACTTGCAGCAACTATTGCAATTAAACAAAATGACATTAAAAAAGTATTGGCTTATTCTACAGTAAGTCAATTAGGTTATATGTTTTTAGGATTGGGTGTGGGTGCCTACTCTGGTGCGGTATTCCATGTAATTACACACGCATTTTTTAAAGCATTATTATTCTTGGGAGCAGGTTCGGTAATTCATGCGATGGACCATGAACAAGATATACGTAAAATGGGTGGCCTTAAGTCAAAATTGCCTATTACGCATATTACTTTCTTAATTGGTTGTATTGCTATTGCGGGCGTACCTCCATTTAGCGGCTTCTTTTCAAAAGATGAAATATTAGCAGCTGCATTTGCAAAAAGTCCAATCTACTGGGTACTAGGTGTCATTGGTGCAGCCATGACGGCATTTTATATGTTCCGTTTGTATGCAACTACTTTCTTAGGACAGTTTAGAGGAACCCATGATCAAGAGCATCATTTACATGAAAGTCCTTTTGCAATGACATTGCCTTTAATTTTGTTAGCAGTAGCAAGTGCCATTGCGGGAGCGATTGGTGTTCCTGAATTAATGGGTGGTCATCATTGGTTGTCACATCAATTAGCGCCCATTGTTGGAGAAGCAAAAGAAGCAGAATTAGGTGCAAGTACCGAATGGGCATTAATGGCTGTATCGGTAAGCATTGCTGTAATTGCTTTATTAATTGCATTATCAATCTATCGTAAAAAAGCAGATGGTGAACCTCAAACTGCATTAGGTAAGTTTTTATACAACAAATGGTATATAGACGAATTATACGAAACTGTCATTTTGAATCCGTTAAATAAATTTGCAGGATTTTTGAAAGAAGTGGTAGAAAAAAATATCATTGACGGAGCTGTGAACGGCACAGGTAAATTGGTTCAATATAGTGCAAGACAAATTAGACTGTTACAAAGCGGTCAGGTTGGATATTATATCTTATTCATGGTATTAAGTATGATTTTACTTTTTATTATTTGGTTTAATGATATGGCTATCCTTCGTTTCTTTTTTCAATTGACACATAAATTTTAAGTTATCATGTTTCTATTATTATTTTTATTGATACCTATACTTTCGGCTTTATTGCTTTTGTTTATTAAAAAGGAACAAACTGCAAATACTATTGCAATAGGTGCAGGACTATTAACGCTTTTAGGCGCAGTCCATATTATAATTAATAAGACAGGTAGCTTTGATGCTGCTTGGTTACCAATGTTAAACAGCCGTTTTTTATTACAAGCCGATGGTTTAGCTAAAATATTAATCTTATTAACTGCGATTAGCTTCCCAGCAATATTTATTGCAACAAGCAATAATCAACCCAAGCAAAAGAATGTTTTTCTTTCTTTAATGCTTTTAACACAAGCAGGGTTGATGGGTGTTTTTTTAGCTGGTGATGCATTGTTGTTTTATTTCTTCTGGGAATTGGCGTTAATTCCTGTATACTTTTTATGTTCTATTTGGGGTGGTGAAAAAAGAATTGCAGTTACTTTTAAATTTTTCATTTATACTTTTTTAGGTTCTTTATTTATGTTGATTGGAATTATCTTATTGTATTCTAATACGTCCGATCATAGTTTCTTAATTGATTCTTTAAAACATGCTAATTTAAATACGGCTCAAAGTGCAACGGCTTTCGCATTATTCTTAGTGGCTTTTGCTATTAAGATGCCAATCTTCCCTTTTCATACATGGCAACCAGATGCTTACGAACAATCTCCAACTGCAGTTACCATGGTATTGAGTGCAGTGATGGTAAAGATGGGTTTGTATGGCATAATTAGATGGTTATTGCCATTGTTTCCAGCAGCAGCTATTGCACATGAAAACATTGTTGTAATATTATCAGTGATTGGTATTTTATATGCTTCTTTTATTGCGATTCGCCAGGATGACGTAAAGCGTTTAATTGCTTATTCATCTATTGCCCATATTGGTTTGATGAATGCAGCCTTGTTTACGCAAAATCAAATTGGTACACAAGGGGCTTTAATACAATTGTTCTCTCATGGAGTGAATGTATTAGGATTATGGATCGTGGCCGATGTGATTGAACAACAAACAGGCACAAGATCAATGAAAGCATTAGGCGGCCTTGCTAAAAAACAACCCACACTTGCAATATTATTAGTTGGATTTGCTTTTGCAAATATTGCATTGCCTTTAACAAATGCTTTTGTTGGTGAATTCTTGATGTTTAATAGTCTATTTCAATTCAATCCATGGATCGCTGCTATTGCTGGCGTGAGTGTTGTATTGGCTGCAATTTATACTTTAAACATGGTGCAAAAAGTAGCCTATGGCGAAGTAAGTGCTGCAACAAACTTAATGCAAGCGCCTAATAAAAAAGCGCAAGGTGTATTAATTGTATTATTGGTAATTGTATTTTTCACAGGAGTGTATCCACAGCCATTGTTTGATATTACGGCGGATACCTTGCAACAATTGTTTGTTAAATAATTAAAAGAATTAGTAATGAATGCTATAATTATATCTGCTTTATTAGGTGTGATCATGATGTTTTGCTCTTGGGGCATTGCGTCTGCTAAAACACAAAGAAACATTGGCTTGTTAGGGATGCTTGTATTAATTGGCGCCAATTTTGCAGAACTAAGTGGTTTATGGACGCTACAGTTTGACACAAAAGGAATGCTTTCTTTTAATGTAATTGGTTTATATGCCAATATGATTTTATTCGTTTTGACCTTTGTATACTTATGGATTAATGGCGAAGAGATTGGGAAGATAGGAGATCATTCAGCCGACTATTATGCTATTTTCTTTTTTATTCTTTGTGGCGCAAGCGTGTTAACTTCTTTTGATAATTTATTGATGTTATTTATTGGTATTGAGATTTTATCCATTCCATTATACATTTTAACAGGTGCAGACAAAAAGAATTTATTTAGCAATGAAGCATCCTTGAAATATTTTTTAATGGGTTCTTTTTCAACAGGTATTTTATTATTAGGCATTACGTTTATATATGGTGCAACAGGAAGCTTTCATTTAACCGCACCAGTTATTAATCCAAGCACCAAAATGCCCGTTGAACATTTTTTAATGTCTGCAGGTTTAATTTTACTTTTTGTTTCTATGAACTTTAAAGTATCTGCAGCACCATTCCATTTTTGGACACCAGATGTGTATGATGGAGCACCTACTGTATTTACTTCTTTCATGGCAACCATTGTAAAGTCGGCTGGCTTTATTGCATTCATTAAAGTTTTCGAAGTACAAAGAGTTGCATTAGGTTATACTTGGTTCATTATTTTGCCATTTGTTATTGTAGCTACCTTATTGGTTGGAAATATTACTGCAGTATTCCAACGCAGCGTAAAGCGTATGTTGGCTTATTCAAGTATTGCACAAGCAGGTTTCATGTTATTTGCTTTATATGGTCGTTCTATCTTTAATAACGAAGCTATTTTATTATACATTGTTGCTTATTCATTAGCAACGATTGGGGTGTTTGCAATTCTAGTTAAGATGAAAGACTATAGTTTTGAATCTTTCAATGGATTGGCTAAAAAACACCCTGCACTTGCTTTTTTAACGACTCTGTTTTTATTCTCTTTGGCTGGTATTCCGCTAACTGCAGGGTTCTTTGCTAAATATTTGATGTTGAATGCATTGCTTACCGCAGGTTCGGGATTATGGTTATTAATTGTAGCTATTTTGTTTGCCGCTGTAAGTGTGTTTTACTACTTCCGATTGGTACAAGCCATGTATTTTACAGCAGGAGAGCCAGCTATTAATGAGATCGATAAAAAATATGAATTAAAGCTTTGGGTGATTGCCATTGTGATTATAGTTCTAGGCCTTTTCCCTAACTTATTGTTCAGTTATCTATACTTTTAGCCGTTCTTCAATTAGTACGACCCTCTGAGGGCTTATAGTGGGTAGTTTGTTGAATCTGTCCTATCTTTATTTTCAGCAAACCTTGTATAATGACAATTCAGGATTCATTCGTATTGGCGTGGCGTACTGTTAAAAGCAATAAGCTTAGAACTGGCATCACTGTGGCCATCATTGCATTTGGTATCATGGCTTTAATTGGTATTATTACCGCTATTTCGGCAATGAATCAAAGTTTAAAGGAGAACTTCTCTTTTATGGGAGCCAATGCATTTAGTGTGCGTTATAAGGAACTGAATGCAAGAATGGGCGGCCCAAATAACGGCGATGAATTTTCCAAGTCAAAGAAAGGTCAGAAAGAAAAAAAATCCAATTTAGATAAACCCATTAGAATCGAAGAAGCCGCTTATTTTAAAGAGCATTATGGCTTCGGACGTGCCATTGTAAGCATCTCTCGTCGAGCCGGCGGCAATAATGAATTACATTACAAGGATAAAAAAACAAATCCACAGATTACCTTAATGGGAGGCGATGAAAATTATTTAGCAGTAAATGGATACTCCCTAACAGATGGAAGAAATTTAAATAATGTGGATATTGAAAGTGGCAGAAGTGTTTGTATTGTAGGTAGCAATGTGGCTGCAAAATTATTTCCCAATAAACCAGCGTCCTGTGTTGATAAAGTAATTTTATTACAAGGCAAACCTTATCGTATTATTGGTTTATTAAAATCAAAAGGTTCTAGTGCGATGATGAGACAGGATGACATTGTCATTTCTTCTTTAAAAAATGTTCGTCAATACACGAATAGCAATCCTTCTTATGCCATTGGCGTAATGGTAAATAATGTAGCAGAATTAGAACCTGCAATAGGAGAGACTACCGAACAAATGCGAAAAGCAAGAAGATTAATTCCTACCGAGACCGATAATTTCGTCATAGACAAGAGTGATAAATTTGCTGAAATGTTTATAGGATTTCTTGCAGGAATTAGTGGTGCTGCTGGAGCTATTGGCATGATTACTTTAATTGGCGCAGCTATTGGACTTATGAATATTATGTTAGTAGCAGTAAGTGAAAGAACGCGTGAAGTGGGACTTATTAAGGCATTAGGTGGAAAGAAAAAAGACGTGCGTCGTCAATTTTTATTTGAAAGTGTTTGCATTAGTATTTTAGGTGCAGTGTTTGGGATTATTTTAGGCGTGGGTGTCGGAAATTTATTTAGTTTAATATTACATACTGGGTTTGTAGTTCCTTGGATGTGGGTAGCCATTGGTATTGTTATATGTTCGATTGTGGGCCTAGCTGCAGGTATTTATCCAGCAATGAAAGCGGCATCCTTAAATCCCATTAATGCATTACGCTATGAATAGTTTTCAAGTTTTACTTGGTATATAAAAAAGGGCCCGAATGTTCGGGCCCTTTTTTCTTGCAATAAGATTTAGATTCCTAATTTACTTAGGATCTAAAATATGTTTAATGCGATCTTGTAAATCGTCGAAGTGATTTACAGAACTAGCATCATTGATGCTTGCTTTATTTGCTTGAATGCTAGCAGCTAATTTTTTCAATTGTGCTTTTGCTTCCGAAACCACATCGGTATTTTCAACATCTACTGCAGGCCCCATTCTTAATACAGGTGCAGCAGGTGTAGCATTGCTTGGATTAATTAAATCACCTAATTGAGTAACATATGTCTTTTGCAAATTACGACGGAATATATCCGTAGCTTGATGACTATTCAATTCACTGAACAAGCCTTTACGTGTATCCTCCATCATTTCATGTAATGAATAAGAAGCATTTGCGAAACGAGTGCTGCTTGTTGTTAATCTATATAAACGTCCTTTGTCTAACAAGCCTTTTAATACATTCGTTTGAATGGTTTGAAGACGCTCGTTAGCGACAGGGCTTGAGATTTTATTTAAAATGGTGTTATCCAATAACCATTTTGGCGTTGCAAATAATTGTGTTTGTAAAAAGTTCATCGCTGATTTTTGAATCGCTACTGGTGTTGCAGTATACACATCACCTTTTTCTTCTACACTTTTAAATGTCTCATATACACCACCTACATTCTTTAATACATGACCCATGTAGCGGTTGAATTGCACCACCAACTGAGTATACACATCATTTAAGTTTTGATAATGATCCGCTTCTTCTTTAGTCCACTCGGGCAACTTAACAATTATGCGCTTTAAATTTTTAATGGCGTACTCACTTGCTAAAACAGAGTTGTCTCCAAGGTCTTCGGTTTGTGCACGTGGATCGGCATTATAACCTTCACCACCAAACCATAAACGATCGTTTTTGCTTAACGCATCCACCACCCATTTGTTATTTATTTTTTTATCGGTTTCGTCACCAACACCAGTGTAAGTATACCCCCACTTGATAGCCCACTTATCATAATCACCTATGCGTGGGAATAAACCCATCTCTGTTACATGATCTTCGGGTTGTGCTACATAGTTAAATCGTGCATAGTCCATAATACTCGCAGTGTGACCATTCGCTTCTAACCATTTTGCATCTCTTAATTTTTCAACAGGGGTTTTGCTGCTGCTACCCATATTGTGTCTTAATCCTAAAGTATGTCCCACTTCGTGTGAAGAAACAAAACGAATTAAATTACCCATTAAAGTGTCATCAAATTTCATTTTGCGCGCAGCAGGATCCACTGCAGCAGTTTGAATCATATACCAATCATGCACAAGACTCATTACATTGTGATACCATCCAATATGACTTTCTAAAATTTCACCACTTCGAGGATCATGCACTTGAGGACCATATGCATTTTCAATATCAGAAGCAAAATAACGAATCACTGAAAAACGTGCATCTTCCAAACTCATCGTACTATCGTTTGGCCACTCTTTTCCTTGAATCGCATTTTTCCAACCCGCTTTTTCAAATGCAGCATTCCAATCATTTACACCTGCAATTAAATAAGGCACCCATTTTTTAGGCGTTGCAGGATCTATATAATAAACAATTGGTTTAATAGGCTCCACCAATTCGCCATTCTTGTATTTTTCTAAATCCTCAGGTTTTGGTTCTAACTTATAACGTACAGCAAATACTTGGTTTTCTACTTTATGTTGATCGTCGGAATACTGCACGAAATTGTCGGCGAAATAACCCACTCTAGAATCGAATAAACGCGTGTTCATAGGAACCTTTGGTAAAAGTCTTACCGACGTATTCAATTCAAATGTAACAGCCCCAGCGTTCATAGCAGCAGGAATCGCGCTTGCTCCACCACCCATGGGGCTACCTGGAGTAGGTGCAGATGCAGAAAATGTCTTAACAGTTCTAATTTCTAAGTTAATTGGGTAAGACTTAATGCTCTCAATATAAGATCTGTCTGAGGCCAATGCTGAAAGGTTAAAATTTCTTTTTTCGCCGCTTGTTAAACTAACTGCTTGATTATCACCCTTAAAAAAGTCGGTTACGTCAATAAGGCTACTTGTAGAATCCTTTCCTAAGGCTTTAATATCAAATGAAGCCACAATGGGGTCTAAATAGGAGTTTTTAACCGCTTTTGCAATGGTTTGAGTGGAGTCTGCCTTACTAATTAAAGTCACCACACGCATAAAAATGCGCTGACCCGGTCCTTTTTCAAAAAGTAAGCTTTGTTCATTCACTTCCTCGCCACCATAGCGTCTTGCACCCCCTGCCACTTTTGCAAAACGGGTTACAGCAAGCATTTCACGACCTAAAAGACTATCAGGGATTTCAAAATAGTATTTATCATCTTGAAAATGAACGGTAAATACCCCTTTTTGGGTAATTGCTTTTTTGGTAATCAAATCATTAAAAGCTTTAGGCCCAGGTTTTGCTGGACTTTCCTTTTTGGCACTATTTGCGGCAGATGCAGTATCTGCTTTTTGTGCATTTGAACTAAATGTCAAAACGACACAAAGACTAGTAAATACTAGGATTTTTTTCATATTAGATTTATATTAATTTTTTAAACGAATAGTAAATATATTCCTTTCTACCAACAGTAGTTAGCAACATTAAATTTTTAATAAAAAAATGCTTGGAAAATTGTTTCAATCAAATAATTACTTATTTTGTAACCCCTTAGAAACTAGTGCGAAGAGATTCGAGAGAAATCTAACCAATAGTGAAAAGGATTTTATTCTTTTATAAATTTTTATTTAAAACCAAAAATCAATTGAATCATGGCTGAGACTAAACCAACTGCAACCGCTGCATCAAAAACAGCAGCACAGCCGCAAAAAGGCGGCAACTTGATTGCAACTTTAGCACCTATCGCTTGTATCGTAGCAGGCTATGTTATCTGGCGCTTTGTGTTAGGTAACGCAAGTAATTTCACTAATCCAGATCCTAGTGGTGGTTTCTGGCCTTCACACAAAGGACCTAAAGGTACTTTCACTAAAATGTACGAAGGTGGTATCATCGTGCCTATTTTGATTGGTAGTTTATTAATCGTGTTAACTTTTGTTATCGAAAGATTATTAACTGTTGCAAAAGCAGCAGGTACTGGAAGCAACACTGAGTTTATCCGTAAAGTACAATTTCACTTAGCAAACAAAGAAGTTGATAAAGCAATCGCTGAGTGTGATAAGCAAAAAGGATCTGTAGGTAATGTTATGAAATCAGGTTTGAAGAAATACAAAGAAATGATTTCAAATACAGAATTAGATACTGATCAAAAAGTATTAAACATTCAAAAAGAAATTGAAGAAGCAACTGCATTGGAATTACCAATGTTAGAAAAGAACTTAGTATTCTTATCTACAATCGCATCAGTAGCAACCTTATTAGGATTGTTCGGTAC
>CANGIZ010000058.1 GCA_947454025.1 Bacteroidota bacterium
CAATTATTCTTTCTATTCGGGTCATCTTAACTTATTTTTGCACTCTAGATGGTTAAAAACTATCTTATATTTGCATTAGTTGCATAAACAACTAATTAATAAAAAACAAAATCTGGAATCATGAAGATCTTAGTTTGTATCAGCAAAACACCGGACACAACTGCCAAAATTGCTTTCACCGAAGGTAATACAAAGTTTGATGAAAACGGAGTGCAATGGATCATTAACCCCTACGATGAATGGTACTCTTTAGTGCGCGCCATTGAATTAAAAGAAAAAGATGCAAGTGTAACCATACATTTAGTAACAGTAGGTGGAGCAGATACCGAACCGATTATCAGAAAGGCTTTGGCATTAGGCGGCGACGAAGCGATCCGTGTAAATAATACAAGTAACGATTCACTGGTTGTGGCACAAGAAATTGCAGCCATTGCAAAAGAAGGTGCTTACGATTTAGTTTTAACAGGAAAAGAAACCATCGACTATAATAGTGCAAGTATTGGTTCGATGTTATGTGCATTGTTAGACCACAACTTTGTTTCAAGTGCTGTAAAATTAGAAATAGCAGGCAACACTGCAACTATTACAAGAGAAATTGAGGGCGGTGAAGAAACCTGTGAAACTGCCTTGCCAGTTATTATTAGCTGTCAAAAAGGAATGGCGGAACAAAGAATCCCAAATATGCGTGGAATTATGGCAGCAAGAACCAAACCTTTAAAAGTAGTGGAAGCTAGCATCACTACTGCCACTACAAGTATTAAGAACTTTGATTTACCACCAGCAAAATCAGGTGTTAAATTAGTGGATGCAGGTAATATGGATGAACTGGTTAGATTGTTAAAAGAAGAAGCAAAAGTTATCTAACCCACAATCAAATTAATCATTACAACTTAATCGAATTTTATGGTACTTATATATATTGATCAAGCAGAACAAGAAATTAAAAAAGCGTCCTTTGAAGCAGTTTCTTATGGTGCAGCTTTAGCAAAGCAATTAGGAACAAATGCGGAAGCATTATTACTAGGCACTGTTAAAGACAATGTGGCCGACTTAGGTAAATATGGTGCAAGCAAAGTGCATCAAGTAAGCAATGATGCATTGAATCATTTTGACGCAAGGGTAAATGCAACCGTTATTTCAGAAGCTGCCAAAACTTTAGGCGCTACTGTTGTTGTGTTTGCACATAATGTAAATGGAAAGGCTGTTGCCCCTGCAGTGGCTGTTAAATTAGGTGCAGGTATTGTTACCGGTGCATGTGCATTGCCAAAAACAGATGCTGGATTTATAGTTACGAAAACCGTTTTTTCGGGTAAAGCATTTGCATCCATTCAAATAGACACACCAATTAAAGTCATCTCCATTAACCAAAATAGTTTTGGAGCAATTGTTAGCGAAGGAAATGCTGAAGTAAGTCCGCTAGCAATCACAGTACCTTCAAGTAATTTAAAAATTACATCTGTAGATAAAATACAAGGTGAAGTTCCTTTAACTGAAGCCAACTTAGTTGTAAGTGGTGGACGTGGTTTAAAAGGACCAGAAAACTGGGGAATATTATTAGACTTAGCAAAAGCATTAGGTGCTTCTACAGCATGTAGTAGACCTGTTTCAGATTCCGATTGGAGACCTCACCATGAACACGTAGGTCAAACGGGTTTACAAATTGCCCCTAACTTATATATCGCTATTGGAATTTCAGGAGCCATTCAACATTTAGCTGGTGTAAACCGCAGCAAAACCATTGTAGTCATTAATAAGGACCCTGAAGCTCCATTCTTTAAAGCAGCTGACTATGGAGTTGTTGGAGATGCTTTTGAAGTGGTTCCTGCCTTAACCGCTGCAATCTTAAAATCTAAAGGATAAAATTTATTTTTTAGTAAATTTGAACTGTAAACGCAATTATGCAAAAAGTTGAATTAGAAATAGTAGCCCTTTCGCACAGCATTACCCAGTCTAACTCTTATGCAGTTATTTTGGGTGAAGTAGGTGGTGTGCGAAGACTTCCAATTGTGATTGGAGGTTTTGAGGCACAGGCTATTGCTGTTGCGTTGGAAAACATGCAACCTTCTCGCCCACTTACGCATGACCTTATGAAAAATTTTATGACTTCCTTTGATATTCAATTACAGGAAGTTTATATATGTGATTTACAAGAAGGTATATTCTATTCAAAACTAGTTTGCTATACAGCCAATGACACCCTCGAAATTGATAGTAGAACAAGTGATGCTTTGGCATTGGCAGTAAGATTTGGCTGTCCTATTTATGTGTATTCCCATATTTTAGAACAAGCTGGTTTGGAAAATGAAACTGGTGAAAAAACAAAATCACCTACTACTACTATTGCAAGCAATGCTGCTCCTAGCAACGATTTGAGTAGCATGTCCATAGCCGAACTAAATGCATTGTTAAACGAAGTATTAGAACAAGAAGACTATATCCGTGCCATTGATATAAGAGACGAGATTGCAAAAAGAAATGAGCAAAAGAAATCTTAACTCATTTACCCATGATTGCTTTTCCCAATTGTAAAATTAATTTAGGTCTCTCCATTGTTGCCAAACGTGCGGACGGCTACCATGAATTAGAAACTATTTTTTATCCTGTTGCATTACAGGACATGGTGGAAATCATACATAGCAGCGATAAAGAACATGCAGTTCAATTTTCACATTCTGGGATACCTGTTCCTGGCAATGAAGACCAAAACCTTTGTGTAAAAGCATACCATTTATTAAAAAAAGATTTTCCAAACTTACCTGCTATACAATTGCATCTGCATAAACACATTCCCATGGGAGCTGGTCTGGGCGGGGGTTCTAGCAATGCAACATCCGTTCTTATTTTATTAAACCAACAGTTTAATTTAGGCTTATCCCAAATACAATTAATTGAATACGCTGCGCAATTAGGAAGTGATTGTCCATTTTTTGTTTTGAATAGCGCTTGTCATGCAACAGGCAGAGGAGAAATTTTACAACCCTTTGTTTGTGATTTAAACAACTATACGATTGTTTTATTGCACCCTGGTATACATGTTTCTACTGCATGGGCATTTAGTCAATTAAAGCCGCATGCAAAACCAAAATCAATCGCCACCATTGTAGCACAACCCATGCACACTTGGAAAACAGAATTGATTAATGATTTCGAAGCACCCATTTTTGAAGCGCATCCCCTACTCAGTGAATTAAAAAATTACTTATACCAACAAGGCGCCATATATGCAAGCATGAGTGGCTCTGGTAGTAGCTTATTTGGAATATTTCCTAAAGACCAATCTTGTGCGATGCCCCCCTTTGGCGACAAATTAAGAATAGACATTATTTAAGATTTTCAAATAAAGGCAAAATGCGAACGTTCGTTATTTGATAACATCTAAGATAATAAGCCAAAACTTAGAAATCCTCGAACTGTTAGTATTTATATTGCAATTCTGCTAGCAAAAATGGCTGTTTTTTTGTAATTTTCCACGGAACGCTTGCCTAAGAATATATCCATTAATCAATTGAATGAGTATGATTGAAAATCAGCAATTGGGATTGTATGATCCTGCTTTTGAACACGACGCCTGTGGTATTGGATTTGTTGCCAATATAAAAGGAATTAAATCTCACCAAAACATTGGTGATGCATTAACCATTTTAGAAAACATGGAGCACCGAGGTGCAAGTGGTAGTGAAGTAAA
Source organism: Bacteroidota bacterium (assembly GCA_947454025.1). Taxonomy (GTDB): domain Bacteria; phylum Bacteroidota; class Bacteroidia; order Chitinophagales; family Chitinophagaceae; genus Sediminibacterium. The sequence goes on from CANGIZ010000058.1 coordinate 3,686, forward strand.
TACAGGCGATGGCGCGGGTATTATGATTCAAATTCCACATGAACTTTTCTTTGATGAATTATTACGTCAAGGCTTGCATTTACCTGATGCAGGAGAATATGGAGTTGGATTTATTTTCTTCCCAACTGAAAAAGGAATCGTAGACGAGTGTAAAGATATTTTTGCAAGAGCTGCTGAAAAATTAGGCATTGAAATTATTGGTTACAGAAAAGTTCCAGTTAAAAGAGATACCATTGGTTCCATTGCACTATCGGTAGAGCCCATCATGGAACAAGTTTTCGTGAAAAAGCCCGACTTTGTTAAAAATGCTGAAGACTTTGAACGCAAATTATTTATTTTAAGAAATTACGCATCACATACCATCAACAATAGTGTTAAGAAAGACGCGATTGGATTTTACATGACTTCTCTTTCACAAAATACCATTGTGTACAAGGGACAATTAACAAGTCATCAAGTACGTGAATATTTTCCTGACTTAAGTGACAAACGTGTGGTATCAGCCTTTGGATTGGTACACTCTCGTTTTGCAACCAATACTTTCCCTTCCTGGAAATTGGCTCAACCTTTTCGTTATATCGCACACAATGGCGAGATTAATACATTACAAGGAAACTTAAACTGGTTACGTTCTAATGAATCAAGCTTCTTCTCCCCTTATTTTAGTAAGGAAGAATTGGATATGATTTTACCAGTGGTTACTAGTGGCCAATCCGACAGTGCTTGTTTGGATAACGTAATTGAACTATTAACTTTAAGTGGCCGTAGCTTACCACACGTAATGATGATGTTGATTCCCGAAGCTTGGGATGGCAATGAGTTAATGGATCCAGTTAAAAAAGCGTTTTACGAATACCATGCAGCTATTATGGAACCATGGGATGGACCCGCTTCTATTTCATTCACCAATGGAAAAATGATTGGTGCAACTTTAGATAGAAATGGTTTAAGACCTTCTAGATATTGCGTTACCGATGATGATCGTGTAATTATGGCTTCTGAAACAGGTGCTTTACCTGTGGACCAATCTACTGTAATTGAAAAAGGGCGTTTACAACCTGGTAAAATGTTTGTTGTAGATATGGAGGCTGGCCGCATTATTAGCGACACTGAATTAAAAGAAAAAATTTGTAGCCAACAACCTTATGGCGATTGGTTAAATAAATATAAAATTCGTTTAGAAGAATTGCCTGAACCAAGAATTCAGTTCACGCATTTAGAGCATGATCAAATTTTTAAATACCAAAAAGCATTTGGATATAGCAAAGAGGATTTAGAACAAATTATTATTCCAATGGCATTGGATGGCAAAGAGCCAATTGGTTCTATGGGAACCGATACTCCACTTGCTGTTTTGAGCGATCAACCTCAACATATCACAAGCTACTTTAAACAATTGTTTGCACAGGTAACCAACCCACCTATCGATCCAATTAGAGAACGAATGGTCATGTCACTTGCAACCTTTGTTGGTAGCCAAGGAAGTTTGTTGATTGAAGATCCAATGGCAAGTCATTGTGTTGCTTTAAAACATCCCATTTTAACCAATCATGAATTGGAAAAAATTAGAAGTATTGATACCGGTGTTTTCCAAGCAAAAACTTTACAATGTTATTTTAGAGCTGACGGAAAAGAAGGTTCTTTAAAAAGTGGATTAGATCGTTTATGTCGTTATGCTGTAGATGCAGTAAATGATGGTTTTGAAGTATTGGTATTAACCGATCGTTCAATCGATTCTGAACACGCTGCAATCCCTTCCTTATTAGCCTGTTCAACAGTACACCACCACTTAATTAAAAAAGGGTTAAGAGGTAAAGTGGGTATTATTGTAGAAGCTGGCGATGTTTGGGAAGTACACCATTATGCATGTTTAATTGGTTTTGGTGCCACAGCAATTAATCCTTACTTAGCCATGTCCAGTATTCGTGACATGAAATTAAGTGAGCATATTAAAACCGATTTAGATGATAAATATTTAAAGAAAAATTATATAAAAGCGGTGAATGAAGGCTTGTACAAAGTATTCTCTAAAATGGGTATCTCTACTTTACAATCTTATCAGGGTGCACAAATTTTTGAAATTATTGGTATTAATAAAGATGTAGTGAATCGTCATTTCACTGGAGCCACTTCACGTATCGAAGGAATGGGCTTGGATGAAATTGCAAGAGAAATTTTAGCGAAACATTTTATTGCCTTCCCTAAAAAATCGGCCGACATTGACCGCTTACCTGTAGGTGGAATTTACCAATGGAAGCGAAGAGGTGAAGCGCATTTATTTAATCCACAAACCATTCATGCATTACAACATGCAACTAGCACAGGCGACTATGCAAGTTTCAAAAAATATTCTAAGCTTGTAAATGATCAAGGTGATAAAGCCTGTACTTTAAGAAGCTTATTCGAATTCAAACCAACACGTCCTTCTATTTCAATTGATGAAGTAGAACCAGCGAGTTCAATTTATAAACGCTTTGCTACAGGTGCCATGTCCTTTGGATCTATTTCATGGGAAGCGCATACTACCCTAGCGATTGCAATGAACCGTTTAGGCGGAAAGAGCAATACTGGTGAAGGCGGTGAAGATCCGATCCGTTACGAAAAAATGGAAAATGGTGATTCAATGCGCAGCGCTATTAAACAAGTTGCAAGTGCAAGATTTGGTGTTACAAGTCAATACCTTACCGAAGCCGACGAAATTCAAATTAAAATGGCACAGGGTGCCAAGCCTGGTGAAGGTGGTCAATTACCTGGAGATAAAGTAGACGAATGGATTGGTAAGACAAGACACTCTACTCCAGGTGTTGGATTAATTTCTCCTCCTCCGCATCACGATATTTATTCAATTGAAGATTTATCGCAATTAATTTTCGATTTAAAAAATGCAAATCGTGCAGCAAGAATCAATGTGAAATTAGTTTCTAAAGCTGGTGTGGGTACCATTGCTGCTGGTGTTACAAAAGCCAAAGCAGATGTAGTTTTAATTGCTGGTTTTGATGGCGGTACAGGTGCTTCACCATTAAGTTCTATTAAACATACAGGTTTGCCATGGGAATTAGGTTTAGCCGAAACGCATCAAACTTTGGTAAAAAATAAATTAAGATCGCGTGTTGTAGTTCAAGCCGATGGTCAAATGAAAACTGGCCGTGATATTGCCATTGCTGCTTTATTAGGTGCCGAAGAATGGGGTGTTGCAACAGCCGCTTTGGTTGTGGAAGGTTGTATTATGATGCGCAAGTGTCATATGAACACTTGCCCAGTTGGTGTGGCTACACAAGATCCTGAATTGCGCAAACGCTTTAAAGGCAATCCTGATCATGTAGTTAAATTTTTTGAATTCATTACCCAAGAATTACGCGAGATCATGGCCGAGCTTGGATTCAGAACGGTGAATGAAATGATTGGTCAAGCCGATGCCTTAAGAATGCGTGACAACATCCATCATTGGAAATACAAGAATTTAGATTTAAGCGCAGTATTGTACAAAGAACCAGCAGATGCAACTGTGGGATTGTACCAAACTGAAGCACAGGATCAAGGTTTAGCCGAAGTATTAGATTGGAAATTATTAGCTGCCGCACAACCTGCTATTTTGAAAAAAGAAAAAGTAAGTGCCTCTTTTGATATTAAAAATACCGACCGTACAGTCGGTACCATTGTATCTAATGAAATTACTAAAGTTTATAAAGCGGCAGGCTTACCTGAAGATACCATTCACTTTAAGTTTACAGGTACTGCAGGTCAAAGTTTTGGCGCATTTAATACAGCAGGAGTTACATTAGAATTAGAAGGAGATGCCAATGACTATTTTGGAAAGGGATTGAGTGGTGCACAATTAATAGTTTACCCCGATAAAAAAGCAACATTCGTTCCTGAAAATAATATCTTAATCGGCAACGTTGCATTTTATGGTGCAACAAGTGGCACTGCCTTTATAAGAGGAAAAGCAGGTGAACGTTTTGCTGTAAGAAACTCTGGCGCGTCGGTAGTAGTGGAAGGAATTGGCGACCATGGTTGCGAATACATGACAGGCGGACTTGCAGTAATTCTAGGTCCTACTGGCAGAAACTTTGCTGCTGGAATGAGCGGAGGTATTGCTTATGTATACAATGTTCAAAATGATTTTGATAGTTTATGTAATAAAGAAATGGTTGACTTAGATCCAGTTGGAGATGATGACATTTCGGTATTACAAAAAATGCTACAAGCACATTTTGAAAAAACGGGTAGTAGTGTTGCTAAATTTATTTTAAGCGATATGGACAACCAACTGAAACATTTTATTAAAGTATTCCCACGTGATTATAAAAAAGCATTGCAAAAAAGAAAAGCAGCTGTAAGCACTGGAAAATAATTAAGTAAAAAAAGTATCCATCATTAGAACTCACCTATTTGAAAGCATAATCTATGGGAAAGCCAACCGGATTTAAAGAATATACAAGAGAACTACCGAGCAAATTACCGGTAGAAGACAGAAAGAAAAATTATAAAGAATTCGTTTCTTTATTACCAGAACAAAAACTAAATGAACAATCAGCACGTTGTATGAACTGCGGCGTACCCTTTTGTCATAGTGGATGTCCTTTGGGAAATATCATTCCAGAATTTAACGATGCAGTGTATCATAAAGAATGGAAAGATGCCTACGAGATATTAATTTCAACCAATAACTTTCCTGAATTCACTGGTAGAATTTGTCCAGCGCCTTGTGAAAGCGCATGTGTACTAGGTATTAATCAACCTGCAGTTACCATTGAAGAAATCGAAAAACATATTATCGAAATTGCATTTGAAAAAGGCTTTGTACAACCACGCAAACCCAATACAAGATCAGGTTTTAAAGTTGCGGTGATAGGCTCTGGCCCATCGGGCTTAGCAGCTGCTGCACAATTAAATTATGCAGGTCATGAAGTAACTGTATTTGAAAGAGATCCAAAGCCAGGTGGGTTATTGCGTTTTGGTATACCTGATTTTAAATTAGAAAAAACAGTTGTTGAAAGAAGAATAAGTGTTTTAGAAGAGGAAGGTATTGTTTTTAAATGCAATGCGAATGTGGGGGTGAATGTTCGTGTAAACGATATTATGCGTGACTTTAACGCAGTCGTATTAGCAGGAGGTTCCACAATCCCAAGAGACTTAGCTGTGCCAGGTCGTGAATTAAATGGCGTGCATTATGCCATGGAATTTTTGAAACAACAAAATAAAAGAGTTAGTAGTTTACCAATCGATGAGGCTGAATTATTAGCAACAGGTAAAAACGTTGTGGTAATTGGTGGTGGTGATACAGGTAGCGATTGCGTAGGTACTTCGAATCGTCATGGGGCAAAAACAGTTACACAATTTGAGTTGTTACCAAAGCCACCTGAAACAAGAGCAGCTTATATGCCTTGGCCTACCTACCCGATGCTTTTAAAAACAACTACTTCACACGAAGAAGGTGTTGCAAGAGTTTGGGAAGTAGCCACAAAAGCATTCATAGGTGATGAAAAAGGCAACTTGAAAGCATTACAAATAGTAGACCTCGAATGGACAAGTGCTGCAGATGGTCGCCCTGCTAAGTTTACAGAAAAAGAAGGTAGCCTTCGCGAAATCCCTTGTGAGTTAGCATTACTTGCTATGGGCTTTTTACATCCACAAGCAACAGGGATGTTAGATGAATTAGGCGTGGAGTTAGATGAAAGAGGAAATGTAAAAGCAACCGAAAGTGCTTATCAAACCAATATTGCAAAAGTATTTACAGCAGGTGATATGCGCCGCGGTCAGTCCTTAGTAGTTTGGGCCATTAGTGAAGGAAGAGAGTGTGCAAGAAAAGTAGATATATTCTTAACCGGTTCAACTTTATTAGAATCAAAAGATGCAAGTTTATTAGCATCTTCCATATAATTAAATTTTACATATCTCTATTTTAAGAGATTTTTCAAGTCTTTTAAGGGATCCCAATACGGATCCCTTATTTTTTTTCACATTTTCAATAATATTATACATTTTTTGTATATCTATTAATTTGCAATCATATTGCTTTTTGGTATATATTTGCAGTATAAATAATATATATAATTATTTATTATATTAATTGACCTGCTTAATCCAATTGTAATGAAAAACGAAAACTTACAAAAGTACACCCCCTTCATTCTTTTATTAATAGTAGCTGTTGCTGCTTTATTTGTTCCCCAATTACCCAATTTCGTTGGAAAAGCCGACACCTATAGCCCAGCAGATATCGCTTGGATTTTAGTTGCTACAGCACTTGTATTTATTATGACTCCAGGACTTGCCTTCTTTTACGGCGGTATGGTGCATCGAAAAAACATTTTATCTACCATGATAAAAAGTATTGTATCTGCAGGATTGGTAACTGTGATTTGGGTTACTTATGGATATAGTTTAAGCTTTGGTGAATCTATCAATGGTGTTATTGGGAATCCAATGACCCATTTGTTTTTTAAAGGGGTTGCCAATGGAGCACCATTATTACAAGGTGGTACTGCAATGACCATCCCATTGTTATTATTTGCTTTATTCCAATTAATGTTCGCTATTATCACCCCAGGATTAGTTGTGGGTGCTGTTGCGGAGCGTATTAAATTCACTTCATATATTTTATTTATCGTTTTATTCATCACTTTTATATATGCTCCACTTGCACATTGGTCTTGGCATCCAAATGGATTTTTATTAAAGATGGGCGCATTGGACTTTGCTGGTGGTACTGTGGTGCATATTAGTGCAGGCTGTGCTGCCTTGGCAGGTGCCATTGTTTTAAAACAAAGACGTGCGAAATTAGAACAACAAGAAATTCCACCAGCGAATATTCCTTATGTATTAATTGGTACTGGTTTATTATGGTTTGGATGGTTTGGATTTAATGCAGGTTCTGCACTAGGTGCCAACTCCTTAGCTGTAAACGCATTTGCAACCACAAATACTGCAGCCGCTGCAGCAGGTTTAGCTTGGATGTTCTTTGATGTAATGAGAGGCAAAAAACCTTCAGTACTAGGCTTTTGTATTGGTGCAGTGGTTGGCTTAGTTGCTATCACTCCAGCTGCTGGCTTTGTTGGTATTCCTCAAAGCATATTTATTGGCGTAATTGGTGCAGTTATTTCCAATGTATTAAGTCATGCATTTAAATTATCAAGAGTAGATGATACATTAGACGTATTCCCTTGCCACGGAATTGGTGGTATCGTGGGTATGTTATTAACTGGCGTATTTGCTTCGAAAGGTGTGAATCCAGCTGGAAATGACGGTTTGTTTTATGGAAATCCAGCATTCTTTTTTATTCAATTAAAAGCAATGTTAATCGTAGTTGCCTATAGCTTCACCGTTTCATTTTTGATCTTTAAATTTATCGCATTATTGTTACCATTACGTGTATCTGAGGAAGAAGAAGAATTAGGTTTAGACGCTACTCAACACGACGAAAAATACGGAAGAAATCCCCTTAAGGCATAATAATTTTCTAGGTTCTAGATTTTAAGCAAGCAATCGTACGGCCCGAATTTCTATTCGGGCCTTTTTTATTATATTTAACGCCACAATGAAAATAATAGGGAAAATAGTACAACTCATTTATTGCATTTATGCCTTAACAATATTCGCAATACTTACCATTCTTGCAGCCTTTGCATTACTCCTATTATTGCCTTTCGGAAAAGTAAAATTGAGCAATCGTATCTTTAAAATATGTAGGTATTGGGGACAGTTTTGGTATTTACTTATTGGAGTAAGACACAAGGAAATTTTTGAAGCAAAACATCATTTTGGGAAGCCGCATATTTTTGTTGCCAATCATAACTCTTACATGGACATCCCACCTATTGTCATGTTAAGACATCAACCCATTCGTCCTTTAGGAAAATTTGAATCTTCCAAAATCCCGATTTTTGGATGGATATACAAAGCAGCAGTAATTATGGTTGACCGAAGTAGTCCTACTAAAAGAGCACAAAGTATTAGAAATTTAAAAGCAGCATTGCATAAAAGAATCTCTATTTTTATTTTTCCAGAAGGCACATTTAGCATGACATCGGAGCAACCTTTGAAATCATTTTACAATGGGGCTTTTAAATTGGCTATTGAAATGCAAGTGCCCATTCAACCCATTCTAATGATTGATGCAGTGGATAGATTGCATTATGACAGTGTTTTTTCCCTTACCCCAGGTCCCAACAGAGTGGTTTATTTAAAAACAATCGATGTATCAAAATACACCCTTGATGATATAGAATTGCTTAAGGACAAAGTATACCAATTAATGGATGAGGGATTAAGAAGATATCGTAATTACCCTTAATTATCCACGTAAAATCGAAGTTTTAAAATAGCATTTTTCAATATCCTAGTGTGAAAATCAAAGCGTATTTTTGCAATGAGCCATATGTACGCAGAAATCATCATACCCTTAGCCCTACCCAAAAATTATACCTGGGAAATTCCCGATTCTATGTTGGAGGAAGTAATGGTGGGTATGCGTGTTGAAGTGATGCTGGGTGCAAATAAACGCTATGCAGGAATTGTAAAAAAAATGACGGCCGAAAAGCCTGCTTCATTTAACCCTAAACCGATACTTTCGGTTTTAGACGAAGCACCTATCGTATACCCTGCGCAATTGGCCTTATGGGAATGGATGGCGCAATATTATATGTGCACCGAGGGTGAGGTAATGCAGGCAGCTGTTCCAAGTCATTTGAAAATTACCAGTGAATCGGTTTTTATTTTTAACGAGGACCAACAATTAGATAGCCACCAATTAGGAGATGCAGAATATATAATTAGCGAAGCTTTACAAATAAAAAAAGAACTGAGCTTAACTGAAATTCAAAAGCTACTAGATCGTAAATCGGTTTATCCAATCATAAATAAATTGATTCAAAAAGGTATTTGTTTTGTACAAGAAAATTTGCAAGACAAATACAAAGCCAAAGAAGAAACCTTCCTATTTCTTGCTTCCACATATCAAAATGAAACTGCACTTGAACAATTATTAAATGAATGGACAAGGGCACCCAAGCAATTAGCCTTATTACTTTCATTTTTGCATTATCAAAAAACCGAAGGAGAAGTAAGTCAAAAATTAATTTTAGAAAAATCAGGGGCTTCACATGCACAACTAAAAGCATTAATTGACAAAGGTGTTTTGCATGCTGAAAAAAGAAAAATTGATCGCCTAGCCACATCAGCTTCACTTGGCGATCAAAGCTTACATACTTTATCGGAATATCAAAAAAATGCTTTTGATTCCATTATAACTCAACTTAATACCAATCCAGTTCATTTGCTACATGGCATTACCGGCAGTGGTAAGACTCAGATATATGTTGCACTCATTAATACACTC
>CANGIZ010000059.1 GCA_947454025.1 Bacteroidota bacterium
ATATTTGCCGACTAAAAATCAGTTAACCAAACTATTATGCAACTCAAAGGATTAGTGCGCTTTTTTGCAATTGCGCTTATTTTAATTTGTCTTTACCAATTGTCATTTACTTGGTTCGTTCGTAGCCACGAAAAAGCAATGGACGCCAAAGCTGCTGCTTGGGTAAAAAAATTCCCTAAAGCAGAGCAAGTGTACCCTTCAAATAAGGAGGAACAATTACTTTACAATGACAGTGTAAGTGATTTACAAAAAGCGTATTACAAACATTTATTAGACAGTACAAAAGATACCAAATTAGCTTTTGGTTTAACTACTTATGCAGCTGCTAAAGAAAAGGAATTAATGTTAGGTCTTGATTTACAAGGCGGTATGAGCGTAACCATGGAAGTGGGCTTAGACGGCTTAATCAAGTCATTGGCAAATTATACCAAAGACCCTGCTTTCAATACCGCATTAAATAATGCAGTAGCTAAGAAAGCAAACAGCCGTGCCGATTTAATCTCTTTATTTAGAGAAGAATATGCGCGTGTAAACCCAACTGGTAAATTAGCTCCATTATTCGCAACGCGTAGTAATGGTAAATTAAAGTTTGATGCATCTGATGATGTAGTTGCTAACTACTTAAGAGACCAATCTACCATTGCGTTTAACAATACTTATAAAATTTTAAGAACACGTATCGATAAATTCGGTTTAGCTTCTCCTAATATCAACCCTGATGCCAACAAAGGAATTATCAGTATTGAATTAGCGGGTATCAACGATAAAGAAAGAGTTCGTTCTTATTTACAATCAACTGCAAACTTGCAATTCTTTGAAGTGTATACTTTAGAAAACAAAGATGTACAAAGCGGAATTACTGCAGCTGATAAAGCAATCGAAGCAAGCTTAGCTGGAATTAAAGACAGCAATGCAACTGCGAAATTGGATACTTCAAAATTGAATCCAAACAAAAATCCTTTATTAAAATTAGTACAGTTCACACAACCTTATCAAGGCAAAAATGGTCAATACATTTTCCCTGGTGAGATTGGATATACTTTGAAAAAAGATACTGCAAAATTAAATGCATGGCTAGCCTCTCCTGAAGTGAAATCTAAATTCCCTTCAAACTTGGTATTCATGTATGGTAAAGTAGAATCTGAAGATGCAAAAGCAAAAGAAGTTTTACCAATTTATGCGATTAAAACTTTGGATAATGGTCAAGCTGAATTAGAAGGTGACCACGTTGCCAATGCAGCACAAGATTTTGATGAGCGTGGTAAAGTAGCGATCAAAATGAATATGGATAAAGTTGGTACAACTATCTGGGCTAAAATGACATCTAAAAATGTTGGCAAGCCATTAGCAATTGTACTTGACAATATTGTTTACTCTGCACCAAATGTAAATGATGCAATTACTACTGGTAATTCATCTATCTCTGGTAACTATACTTTAAAAACTGCACAAGATTTAGCTGAGATTTTAGAGAGTGGTAAATTACCTGCTCCAGCTAAAATTGTACAAGAACAACAAGTAGGTCCAACATTGGGTAAAGCTTCTATTCAAGGTGGTTTAATGTCATTCGGCATTGCCTTCTTAGTCATCTTCGCTTTAATGTTATTATACTTTAACACAGGTGGATGGGTTGCAAACATTGCATTAATCTTAAACTTATTATTTACCATTGGTATTTTAAGTGCTTTAGGATTTACTTTAACTGCACCTGGCATTGCCGGTTTAGTATTAACAGTTGGTATGGCAGTAGATACGAACGTAATTATCTTTGAAAGAATTAAAGAGGAATTAACAAAAGGTAAGAGTTACCAAATGGCAGTTGCTGATGGTTACAAACGTTCCATGTCTCCTGTATTGGATGCACACGTTACTACCCTTTTAACTGCTTGTATATTAGCTTACTTTGGATTAGGTCCAGTACTTGGATTCGCAACTACACAAATCATTGGTATTTTATTATCATTGTTCTGTGGAATCTTAGTATCTCGTTTAATCACAGATATCTACACTAGCAAGAACAGACACTTTGAATATTTCACAGCGGTTTCAAGATCTATCTTCAAGCATGCTGCTTTCAAATTCATCGAATTCAGAAAGTATGCTTATGTTTTGTCTGCCATTGTATTAGTTATGGGTATCGGATCTTTCTTCAACGGATTTGACCAAGGTGTTGAATTTGCTGGAGGTAGAAGTTACACTGTTAAATTTAACAATAGCGTTAATATTGAATCAGTTCGTGACGACTTAAAGAAAGTATTTGGTGAAGCGCCAATTATTAAAACAGTAGATACTAAAAATCAAATTAACATTACTACTTCTTATAAAATTAAGGAGCAAGGAAATAATATCGATCAGGAAGTTGAAGCTTTATTGTACAAAGGATTAGCTAAGCAATTACCTACTGGTACTAGCTTTAAAGAGTTTGAAACTCAATACAAGCAAAGTTCTCAAACGGTATTGCCTACTATTTCTGATGACTTAAAAGCAGGTGCTACAAAAGCAACTATCTTCGCCTTGATAGCGATTTGTTTATACATCTTTATTCGTTTCCGTGACTGGAGATATTCTTTAGGAACTATCTTCTCATTGTTACACGACGTATTCGTAACATTGATTGTATTTAGTTTCTTAAGAAAAGTAGTTCCATTCCCATTAGAGATTGACCAGCATTTTATTGCTGCCATCTTAACGGTAATTGGATTCTCAATGAACGATACAGTTATTGTTTATGACCGTATTCGTGAGGACAGTCAATTGATGAAAGGAACTGACAATGCAACTATTATTAACAAAGCGATTAATCAAACATTAAGTCGTACTGTAATGACTTCATTAACAGTATTCTTAGTAATCTTAATCTTATTCATCTTTGGTGGTGAAGTAACAAGAGGTTTTGCATTCGCAATGTTAATTGGTATCATAACAGGTACTTACTCTTCTATCTTCGTAGCTGCACCAGTATTGGTTGACTTTGCAAAAAGCAAACCATTAGGACGCTCTGAAAACAAAAAGAAATAAACCTTACAAGTTTTCTTATAAAAAAGCCTCACTTCATAGTGGGGCTTTTTTGTTGTATGAGCATTTTAAATATTGATACATTCTTGCAAATATTCTGAAATGGTGTAAATAGTATTCCAATCCTGAACTTCGAGCCATAGCGTTAAGAAAAGCAATTTTGAACCGTTTAAAAACTCAGCATGTTTGAGCACGAAGTGCGAGTTCTGAGTTTTAGGTGAAAAAAATTGCTTTTTAGCGTAAATGGCGAGCAGAGAAGGTTGGAATAGCTATTTACACCATGAAATTGAGTAACTATATATTGATACAATGCTTAATTTTGAAAGTATAAACCAATAAAAAACCCCGGAAAACCGAGGCCTAAAAAACATTAAAATAAGTAATTGTTAAACAGCAAAGCTAGTACCACAACCACAAGTACTAGACGCATTTGGGTTGGTAAAAGTAAAGCCGCGGCTATTTAAGCCACCCTGCCAGTCGATGGTCATGCCATATAAATAAATTTGATGCGCTGCTTCCATGCAACAAGGAATACCTTCAAAAACAAATTTCATATCTTCCTCCTTAGGCACATCAAAGCCTAATACATAAGTCATACCCGAACAGCCTCCGCCTTTAACACCTACACGTAAACGTTGTTGTTGATCAAAGCCTTCTTCGCTCATTAAACGAGTCAATTCTTCCACAGCGCTTGCTGTAAAGCTAACTGGCGTGTTTAAAATTGTATCTGTAGCCATAAAATTGATTTATAGTACAAAATTACGACAACTATGGGAAATGCCATTTATCTATAATTTCGAAAATAGAAATATTATCTAGGCCCTTGCAATTTGAATTTTTCGTAAATTGAAGCATGCAAGACAATGTGAAAAAGACAGATAGCGGAATACCTATTCAAAAAGTATACACCGAAGCAGATTTACCCAACAATTTAGACGGAACCCTAGTTCCAGGTGCTTTCCCTTACACTAGAGGTGTTCAAGCCGATATGTATCGAGGTAAACTTTGGACAATGCGTCAATATGCTGGATTTTCAACAGCTGAAGAAAGTAATCAGCGTTATCACTTTTTATTATCGCAGGGTGTAATGGGATTAAGTGTAGCTTTTGACTTGCCAACACAAATTGGTTACGATCCTGACCATAGTTTAGCCGATGGAGAAGTGGGCAAAGTGGGTGTTTCCATTTGTTCCTTAGCAGATATGGAAATTTTATTTAAGGACATTCCCTTGGATAAAATTAGCACTTCCATGACGATCAATTCAACCAGCTTTATTTTGTTAGCCTTGTATGTGGCTTTAGCTAAAAAAAGAGGTATTGATATAAAGCAATTGGCAGGTACGATACAAAATGATATTTTAAAAGAGTACGCTGCAAGAGGTACTTATATTTATCCTCCTAAACATTCCATGCGCATCATTACCGATATATTTGAATGGTGTGGAATGAACTTGCCAAAATGGAATAGCATTAGCATATCGGGATACCATATTAGAGAAGCAGGCAGTACTGCAGTACAGGAAGTTGCATTTACTTTAAGCAACGGTAAAGCCTATGTAAAAGCAGCGCAAGAAAAAGGATTAGACATTAATGTATTTGGAAAAAGACTGTCTTTCTTTTTTAATGCACATAATAATTTGTTTGAGGAAGTAGCTAAGTTTAGAGCAGCTCGAAAAATGTGGGCACAGATTATGAAAGACTTAGGAGCAACTGATGAAAAAGCGTTGATGCTTCGTTTTCATACACAAACAGGTGGTGCAACATTAACTGCACAGCAGCCACTCAATAATATTAGTCGTGTTACTGTTCAAACACTAGCAGCAGTATTAGGTGGCACACAAAGCTTACATACCAATGGTTTTGATGAAGCTTTAGGATTGCCTACACAGGAAGCAGCAAGTATCGCATTAAGAACGCAACAAATCGTAGCATTTGAAAGTGGCGTAACTGATACGGCCGACCCATTAGCGGGTAGTTATTTTGTTGAAAACCTTACAAATCAAATTGAAAAAGAGGCTTATGCACTTATTCAAAAGATTGATGATATGGGTGGTAGTGTAATGGCTATTGAAAATGGTTTTATGCAAAATAAAATTGCAGAAAGCGCCTACTCTTACCAAAAAAATATTGAATCCAAAGAAAAGATTATTGTAGGTGTGAATGAATTTATTTCAGCCTCCACCACCCCTATTCCAATTTTAAAAATAGATGAAAAAATTAGACAGGAACAAATTGAAAAACTAAATACAATTAAAGCAACAAGAGATGCTGAAAAAGTAAGAGATTGTTTAGCAGCCATCAAGCAAGCTGCAACTGGCACAGACAATTTAATGCCTTTAGTAATTGATGCAGTTGAACAGCTCTGTACCCTGGGAGAAATCGCCGACACTTTAAGATCTGTGTATGGAGAATACCAAGCATAAAGAATATAATTAGCTTCCTAAAAAATAAATTAACAAACAGTAAGACAAATATTCAATAACAATCATCAAAATAAACAAAATCACATGCGTAAACTATTAATGGCATTATTGCTTACAGGATCTTTAGTCAGCAATGCTCAGGATTTGCCTAAAAATTACAATGCCTTATTAAAGGATGTTGAACCTCAATTAATTAGCTGGAGAAGACATTTTCACGAGTTCCCTGAACTTTCAAATCGTGAAGTAAACACAGGAAAATATATTGCTGAATTTTTAAAAACATTACCAAATGTTGAAGTAAGATATCCAGTAGCAAAAACGGGTGTGGTAGCTGTTTTAAAAGGTGGCAAGCCAGGTCCTGTGGTTGCATTAAGAGCAGATATTGATGCCCTTCCTGTATTTGAACGCACACCAGTACCTTTTGCATCAAAAGTAACTGCAGAATATAATGGTCAAAAAGTAAGCGTTAGTCATGCATGTGGACACGATTCACACACAGCAATGTTAATGGCCACTGCTAAAGTATTAAGTGCTTTACAAAAAGACGTACCAGGTACTGTTGTATTTTTATTCCAACCAGCTGAAGAAGGAACTCCAGGAACTGAAGAAGGTGGCGCACCATTAATGATTAAAGAAGGCGCATTAGACAATCCAAAAGTAGAAGCAGTTTATGGAATTCATATTTCATCTCAAACACCAGTAGGTACTATTAAATATAAGTCTGGTGCATTTATGGCTTCTTCTGATTGGTTTACCATTAAAGTAAATGGTAAAGGAAGTCATGGTTCTCAACCTTGGGGCGGTGTTGATCCAATTGCTGCATCTGCACAAATCATTGAAGGCTTACAACATATTGTAAGTCGTCAAATGGATTTAACCAAAGCACCATTGGTAATTACAGTAGGTACCATAAATAGTGGTGTTCGTTCTAATATCATTCCTGAAACAGCCGAAATGACTGGTACCATTAGAACATTAGATAGCAAGATGCAAGAGGAAGTGCATGAAAGAATTAAGCATACCGCTAAAACTATTGCAGCGAGCTCAGGAGCAACAGCCGATGTAAATATTGAAACTAAGACATTGGTGACTTATAATGATCCTGCTTTAGTAAAAAAGACATTGCCTTCATTGGTAAAAGCAGCTGGTGAAGCAAACGTGTCTGAGTCAACTTGGGTAACAGGTGCTGAAGACTTTTCGTTTTATGCAGCAAAAGCGCCAAGTTTCTTTTTTAATGTAGGTGCATTACCAAAAGGTACAGAACCAAAAAACGCAGGTCCTCACCATACTCCAGATTTTTATTTAGATGAATCAGGTTTTATTGTGGGTGTGAAAGCGTTTACACAATTGGTTTTTGATAATGGAAAGACAAAGTAACAACTAAATCCTTATAAAGAAAGGCTCCATTTGGGAGCCTTTCTTATTTATATAAATTTATGTGTAGTTATTTCGTGTAATTCTATTTGGTATAATTCCTAGCCCCAAATAATAAACTACCAATGCGAACCATTGTACTTCCTTTTGAAATAGCCAATGCATAATCGGAACTCATTCCCATGCTTAAAATATCAAATTGACCATTAGGAAAGGCTTGCTTTGCATTATCAAAATAGGATTTCAAAGTAGTAAACTCTTGGCTCAATAATTGTTGATCATCTGAAAAACTAGCCATTCCCATTAATCCTCTTATACGCACATTTGAATAATCTGCTACCCTACCACTTACAAAAAAATCATGCAAAGCAGGTCCATCAAAACCAAACTTTGTTTCTTCAGTAGCTATATGTACTTGCAATAAACAATCAATCACTCTGTTACATTTGATGGCTTGTTTATTAATTTCTTGCAATAATTTTTCGGAATCTACCCCGTGAATTAAATGCACAAAGGGAGCAATATATTTTACTTTATTGGATTGTAAATGACCAATGAAATGCCATTGTATATCCTTGGGTAAACTAGCTTCTTTGTCAACTAGTTCCTGAACATAGTTCTCTCCAAATGCTCGATGTCCTAAATCGTATAAAGCCTGCAAATCCTCGTTAGGCTTAGTTTTACTAACAGCAATCAGTTCAACGGATTGGGGCTCCAATTGTTCCTTTATTTGGAAATATATTTCTTTGTTAATAGACATAACACAAAATTACTCGAATTGTGATAATTTATCTAGTAATACTTCGGCCAATGACCATTTTCTGAATTTCGCTAGTACCTTCATAAATTTGTGTGATTTTTGCATCGCGCATTAATCGCTCTACATGAAACTCTTTTACAAATCCATATCCTCCATGTACTTGCACTGCTTCGGTTGTTACCCACATGGCAGTATCACTTGCATGTAGTTTTGCCATGGCTGCTGTGGTAGTATAATCCAAGTGATTGTCTTTTTCCCATGCTGCTTTAAAACACAATAAACGAGCAGTTTCAATCCTAGTAGCCATTTCAGCCAACTTAAATTGAATAGCTTGATGTTCATGAATAGGTTTACCAAAAGTTTTTCTTTCTTTACTATAAGCCAATGCTAATTCATAAGCACCACTTGCAATTCCTAAAGCTTGTGCAGCAATTCCTATCCTTCCACCGTTTAAAGTTTTCATAGCAAAATTAAATCCAAAGCCCTCCTCACCTATTCTATTTGTAGCTGGCACTTTTACATCTGTAAATGAAATGGCATGGGTATCGCTTCCACGAATACCCATTTTATTTTCTTTAACGCCAACTGTAACACCAGGTGTATCCTTATCCACTATAAATGCATTGATTCCTTTATGTCCTTTTGTATAATCTGTTTGTGCAATTACTAAATAAACGCTAGCAGTTGAACCATTGGTGATCCAATTTTTTACCCCATTTATTACATAATGATCCCCTTTATTTTCGGCACTGGTGTGTTGATGCGTAGCATCGCTACCCGCCTCGGGCTCACTCAATAAAAATGCGCCAACATACAGTTCATTGTCTTTTTTGCCATGCGCTAATGGAACTAAATATTTTTGTTTTTGTTCCTCCGAACCAAAATGTTCTAAACCCCAACATACTAAACTATTATTCACACTCATAGCAACACTCACACTACTATCCACTTTACTTATTTCCTCCATTGCTAGAACATAACTGATTGTATCCATACCCGCACCGCCATATTTAGGACTCACCATCATACCTAAAAATCCTAATTCTGCTAATTGTAATAATTGATTCTTGGGAACAATTTGTTTTTCATCGCGCTCAATTACACCTGGCAAACATTGTTGTTGTGCGAATTCACGAGCAGCTTGTTGAATCATCAACTGCTCTTCGGTTAATTTAAAATCCATACAAATATTGATTTGTATAAATTTACGCTAACATTTGTTAGTCGTCAAAAAAATTTTAATAATTTGATAACTAGCGCTCTCTTATTTAGAGGAAATCTTTCTTTGGATTAATTGAGATAGCACCGATCTGTCCGCTTCGGTGATAATTGACGTACTGTCTTGACGAAAATGTCTTTTAAAAGCAAGTATAGCTGCTGTAGTATCCTTAATGTCATATCCAACTAAAGCTAAAGCATAAGGAGTTGACAAATTAGAGGGTAAAGTAATGGAGCTATTTGGCTCATACCAAACACCATATCCTTTTTGAGCCAATAATGACCAAGGAAAATTGATATTAGGATCGTTTTTACGAGTTGGTGCTATATCGGCATGCCCAATAAAATTGGTTTCAGGAATTTTATATTTGCTCTTTAATACCGAAAGTAAATTCAATAAACTTTCAATTTGCTTAGGTTCGAAAGGTTCAAATCCATTGTTATCAATTTCAATTCCAATGGAGCTAGAATTAATATCGGTATTGTTACCCCATTTTGCAACTCCACCATGCCATGCGCGTAAGTAGTCGTTAAGCATATGATGTACTGTACCATCCTTACAAATAACATAATGCGCACTTACTTTAGTTCGTTCTAAAGTAAAAGTTCTTAAAGTTTGGTCACATGAATTTTGTGCAGTGTGGTGAATAATTACAAAGTTGGGTTTACGTAAATCAAAATTTGTGGTGCCCACCCATTTTGGTGCTGCAACTGTATTCACTGAATCGATTACTGCAAAAGGTTCAGCAGAAATTTCTTTTATAAGTTGTTTTGCTTGACGCTTATAAAAACGATTGGTTTCTCGATATTGAAAACTATTACATGAAACAATAGATATTATGACAAGCAAAAATGCACTAATTGTAAAATATTTATTACTCATAATTCAAGTTTGGTTTATTAAGAAATTATTTTGAAATGAATTAAACATTAATTCATACTCATGCAGTTATTGATTAATGCTTGGTTCTTGTTGACTTAAGCAGTGGAAACTTCCAAGGCCCCAAATAATGTCGGTTGAGTCAATACCTACCACTTCCCTTGTAGGAAAAGCAGTTTGAATAATTTGCATTGCTTTATCGTCTTGCGCACATCTATATGTTGGCATTACAATATGTCCATTACTAATATAAAAATTTGCATAAGATGCTGGCAACATTTGATCCTCGTATATTACATCCGCTGGCATAGGCAGTTCAATAATATTCAATTGCTTACCATTCAACAAACGCATTTCCTTTAACTCCTTTAAATTTTGTTGCAATAACTCATAGTTTTCAGAAGCCTTGTTTTCTTCAACAACAGTTACCACCGTGTCCTCATTTACAAAACGAACTGTATCGTCAATATGACCATCGGTATCATCCCCTACAATACCTTCTGAAACCCATAACACTTGTTCAACACCATAGTAATTACATAAATATCTTTCAATTTGGTCTTGGCTTAATTCCGGATTGCGATTGGGGTTCAACAAACAACATTTCGAAGTTAACACTGTACCAGCACCATTAAAATCCACAGAGCCTCCTTCCATTATAATATTTGGATAAAATACGGGTAGGATTAACGCTTTTGCAATATGCGTTGGAATCACATCATCTAAATCATATGGGGGATATTTCCCACCCCATGCATTAATATTCCAATCAACAATTGCCTTTGGTTGTTCCTTATTATTACGAATTAAAAAACTAGGTCCATGATCTCTACACCATGCATCATTGGTTGGATGCATATAAAATTGAATTTTTGAAAAATCTACATTCAATGCTTGCATCCTATTTGTTGCAGAAGCTTGCATAGCAGCATCTACCACATTAATACAAACGCGTTGGGATTTAGTCAACACTTTTATAAATTCAATATAAGATGGATAAATACTATCTAACTTACCAGGCCAACTAGCTTCTTTATGCGGCCAACTTAACCAAGTGGCATCTTGCTTAGCAAATTCAGCAGGAAAATAATATCCTAAAGATTTTGGGGTGGGTGCACTACTCAACATCGTCAATATATCTTTTAGTTATAGGTTGATAAGAATCTATACGGCGATCACGTAGGAAAGGCCAATGCGTGCGATAGCTATCCGATTTTTCGGTATCAATATCAACCACAGCAATTTCTTCCTGATCATGGGATGCTTTATACAACAGGGTTCCGAAAGGATTACTTACAAAACTACCTCCCCAAAATTTCATCAATCCATCTTGTTCAAGGCCTACTCTATTTACACTAATCACCGGAACGCCATTAGCAACAGCATGACTACGTTGAATAGTTTGCCAAGCATTGTATTGCTCTATATTTGTTGCTTCGTCCTGTGCAGTTGCCCAACCAATTGCGGTTGGATAAAATAACATTTCGGCGCCCATTAAACTAGTGATTCTAGCAGCTTCGGGATACCATTGATCCCAACATATTAACACACCAATGGTGGCAAATTTTGTTTTAAAAACTTTGTACCCTAAATCACCTGGAGTGAAATAAAATTTCTCATAATAAGCCGGATCATCTGGAATATGCATTTTACGATACTTTCCTAAATAGGTACCGTCTGCATCTAACACTGCAGTTGTATTATGGTATAAACCTTCGGCTCTTTTTTCAAATAAAGAAGCAATAATTACTACGCCTAGTTCTTTAGCAATGAATGAAAGTTCATCAGTTGTTTTACCTGGGATTGGCTCGGCCAATTTAAAATTTTCATATGCTTCAACATCACAAAAATAGAGTGATGTATATAATTCTTGTAAACAAATAATATTAGCACCTTGCTTTGCTGCTTCTCTAATTTTTACAATTGCTTTTTGCTTGTTGGCATTAACATCTGCACTACAAGTCATTTGAACTAATCCAACTTTAACTATTGCCATATAAATTAAGATTATGTTTTGTTTTGAATAATAGCATCTAAACTTCCAATGCCTAATAATTTTCTAGTTATAAATCCTTCTGCGTATTGAACACCAATTTGTTGACCTAATTCTTTAGCTCTTCCTTTTACAAATTCTAAAAAAGCGGTGCCCGAAATAAAAGTTTCTGGCTCAATAGAATTTGGGTCATAAAATTGTGAACTATGTGCCAAAATAGATTCCATTTTTTTATCCATATGTGCACTAATATCAACAACAAAATTAGGCGTCAAGCTACGAGATTGTATATAATGAAAAACCTGAGTAGGCCTCCATGCTTCCTGTACTACCCCATTATGTGTAGTTTGTATTTTAGTAAGACCCGATAAAAACGCTGCATCCTCCACTAATTTGGAAGCACGTCCATGATCGGGATGTCGATCCTCAGGTGCATTAATAAAAATAATAGAAGGTTGAAATCTACGGATGGTTTCAATAATTACAAATTGATGTGCTTTGTCATTTTCAAAAAAACCATCGGCCATTCCTAAATTTTCACGAATAGAAAGGCCTAAAATTTCACTAGCTAATTGTGCTTCCTTTAATCTTTGAGCAGTAGTACCTCTGGTACCTAACTCCCCTTTTGTTAAATCAATCACTCCCACTTTTTTACCTTCGGCAACAGCACCTAATAAAGTTCCTCCACAACCCAACTCAACATCATCGGGATGTGCACCAAAAGCAAGTATATCTAATTTATGCATCATGAATATTTAGTGGTAACAAAGGTAAGTATAATTGCTTCCCTTAGAGTTCCCTTTTCACAAAAAACCCTCTCTTGCCAGGCAAGAAAGGGTTTAATTCGGTATAAAATGTAACTTTTAAAAAGTTGTCTTTTATTATTTTTTTGCGTAACGCTTGTTGAATTTGTCGATACGACCAGCAGTATCCACTAACATGTTTTTACCAGTGTAAAAAGGATGTGAAGTGTTAGAAATCTCCAATTTAATAACTGGATATTCGTTACCGTCTTCAAACAAAATTGTTTCTTTAGTATTCGCAGCAGATTTGCTTAAAAAAGCAGTTCCGTTACTCATGTCTTTAAAAACTACAAAGCGATAAGCTTCTGGGTGGATACCTTGTTTCATTATTATGAATTTTTAAGGAAGCACGGTTTTTGCCGTACAATTATTGAATAGGTTGCAAAA
>CANGIZ010000060.1 GCA_947454025.1 Bacteroidota bacterium
GCGATCAAAGCTTACATACTTTATCGGAATATCAAAAAAATGCTTTTGATTCCATTATAACTCAACTTAATACCAATCCAGTTCATTTGCTACATGGCATTACCGGCAGTGGTAAGACTCAGATATATGTTGCACTCATTAATACACTCATACAACAAGACCAGCAGGCATTGTATATGCTCCCTGAGATTGCTTTGACTGCGCAAATGATAAGACGTTTGAAACAATATTTTGGAAACAGTATTGCAATTTATCATTCCAAATTCAATCCCAATGAAAGAGTGGAAATTTGGAATAAAGTAAAATCAGGTGAGATTAAAATCGTGTTAGGTGCTAGATCGGCATTGTTTCTTCCGTATAAAAATCTTTCTCTTATCATCATCGATGAAGAGCATGATGGGTCTTATAAACAACAAGATCCGGCACCTCGTTACCAAGCAAGAGATACTGCTATTTATTATGCCAACCAGCTTAAGGCAAAAGTAATCCTTGGTTCAGGAACACCTTCAGTAGAAAGCTTTTACAACGCCGCTAACAAAAAATATGGATATACCCATTTAACTGAACGTTTTAACAAAGGAGCATTACCTACCATACAATTAATTGATACCAAAAAACAACCAGCAGGTACGGCCATTTTAACACCCCAATTATTAGCAGAGATTAAGCATACCATTGAGCAGCAAAAACAAGTTATTCTTTTTCAAAACCGAAGAGGATATGCTTCTTATTTAATTTGTGAAACCTGTGGTTGGATTCCTCATTGCAAACATTGCGATGTAACACTTACCTATCACAAACAAAAGAACTTACTCTCTTGCCATTATTGTGGTGCCACCTATCCTATTTTAACCACTTGTCAGGCTTGTGGCAAAACCCATTTTAGACAAAAAAGCTTTGGCACGGAACAGATTGAAGAAAAATTAAATCAAGCACTCCCTGGTGTAATTGTTGCAAGAATGGATTTTGACAATGTAAAAGGCAAGAACGAACACGATCAGTTGATTCAACAATTTGAACAAAGACAAATTGATATTTTAGTGGGCACTCAAATGGTTGTTAAAGGATTAGACTTTGAAAATGTGGACTTAGTCGGAATAGTAGATGCAGATAGCTTACTCAATTTTAATCAATACAGAGTGAACGAACGTGCCTTTCAAATGATGGAACAGGTGAGTGGACGCGCGGGCCGTAAAAATAGCAATGGTAAAGTATTAATTCAAGTGAGTCAAGTTCAACATCCTATTGTGCAATTGGTACAAAAGCATGACTACGCTGGATTTTATCAGTTCGAAATTCAAAACAGAAAGCAATTTGCTTACCCCCCATTTAGTAGGTTAATGAGTATATTATTTAAGCATAAGGAAAATAGTATTGCCGAGGAAGCTGCTTCGCATTTTTTACATACGCTTACCCCCGAAATGCAAAGAACTGTTTTAGGTCCAGCACAGCCATTGGTAAATAGAGTGCGCAATAAATACATTTGGGAATTATTTGTGAAAATTTCGACCCAATCTGGTCAATTGCAAATTGCCAAACAACAACTATTGCATTATATTCGTTTAATCGAAGTGCATCCTAGATACAAAACCGTTCAAATTATTATAGATATTGACCCTAACTAAAAGGGATTATTTTATCAACCAAATACCAATGCAGCTTTCTACTAATATATCCTTAAAAGCCTATCACAGTTTTTCGAGTGAGGAGAAGGCTCATTATTTTACAAGTATTAAAAGCAATGACGACATTGTTGAAATTAGCAATTGGTGTAAAGACAACCATTTGCCTTTATTAGTTATTGGTGCTGGCTCTAATATCTTATTTACGAAGGACTTTAATGGCCTGGTGGCTAAAATGGAATTGATGGGTATTAAAAAAATATCCGAATCTGCAAGTGAAGTTGTTTTACAAGTAGGCGCTGGCGAAAATTGGCATCACTTTGTAAGTTACTGTGTTCAAAAAGGCTGGGGCGGTATTGAAAATCTAAGTTTAATACCGGGTACTGTTGGTGCTAGTCCTATTCAAAATATTGGCGCCTATGGCGTTGAAGTACAAGAATGTATTGAAAGTATATACGTTTATGATACCATTCAAAATGAATGGCTAACACTAAAAAATGCGCACTGCGCTTTTGGCTATCGAACCAGCGTATTTAAACAATCACCTAATAGATATATTATTGCTCAGGTTAATTTTGTTTTACAAAAGCAACCTCAATTGAAAACAGATTATGGTGTAATTAGAGAAGTATTGCATGATAAAGGCATCAAGAATCCTAGTTTAGAAAATATCGCAAATGCCATTGTTCAAATTAGAACACAAAAATTACCAGATCCAAAACTATTAGGCAATGCAGGTAGTTTCTTCAAAAATCCTACCCTGCCTATTGAACAATATGAACAGCTTAAAGCTCAGTTCCCAAATATGATGGCCTATCCTATTTCGGACAATGCCTATAAAATTGCAGCCGGTTGGCTTATAGAGGCTGCTGGTTGGAAGGGAGTCCGCAAAGGCAACGTGGGTTGCTATGAAAAACAAGCCTTAGTAATCGTTAGCTATGGTATTGAATCAGGCAAAGAAGTATTTGATTTTTCAGAAGAAATCATACGCTCTGTAAAAGAGAAATTCAATATCGTATTAGAAAGAGAAGTGAATATAGTATAGTGATACCATAGCATTTAGCAGTATCACTATTAAAAAAAACAGATTCACAGATTAGGCTATTGAATGTCCCTAAATAAAAAGGCCCCGACTTTTTCGGGGCCTTTTTATAATTCAGTAATTGTACTTACTAATATTTTACATTCATATCTGTTCTTCGGTTTTGAGCACGCCCTTTTTTAGTTTTGTTTGTTGCAATAGGATGCGTGTCTGCCACACCTTGTTTTGTTAAACGCTTCGTATCTACCCCTTTCTTCACTAAATATTTAAATACAACTGCAGCTCTTTTTTCAGATAGTTTTTGATTTAATTTTTTAGCACCTGTATTGTCAGTGTTTCCAATGATTTCTAAACTCACATTTTGGTAAGTATTCAAAGCAGCAACTACTGCATCTAATTTTGCCAATACTTTCTTAGTAATTAACACTTTACCTGATGCAAATCTCAAATTACTTGCAATTTCATTTAACATAGGTTGAATATCTATACAACCATGATTTGCAGCAATACCTGCTTCGGTTGGACATTTATCTTCTTCATCATTTACACCATCTTTATCGGTATCAGGAATAGGACATCCGCCATAACGTGACAATCCTGAAACGGTTGGACATTTATCTTGTTCGTCATTAATACCATCTTTGTCGGTATCAGGAATAGGACATCCATTATATTTTGCAGTTCCGGCTTGGTTAGGACATTTGTCTAATTCATCATTTACCCCATCATTATCGGTATCTGGAATTGGACATCCAAAATATTTAGCAGTTCCAGCTTGTGTTGGACATTTGTCTAAGCTATCTACCACTCCATCATTATCACCATCCACAGCCAATGGAGCTGGTGGTAACATCACAGGCTTTTTATTTCTTAATTTCAATGGCAAAGTATAAGCTACTGAATAAGCATTGTGCATTTTAGTCAAACTAGAAGCTTCTGCTCTATAAGTTGCTTGAACCATTACAAATGAGCCCTGATTGGCTTTAATTTGCAATCCTCCACCCATTGGGACATAGGCTGTATAGTGAGAGAAATGATCAGCACCTACTCCAATACCTCCAGTGATATAAGGAACTACTGGGTGATTGTCGGTTAGGAATTTATAATTAAGATTAAAGTCCAACGCCATATAATCCTGATTCTTGCTAGCAGCAGGTACTTTCAATGAAGTATAATAAGGATATTTTAAAGAAGCAAAATCCAAGTTGGCTACAAAATCTATATGCTTTGTTACACCTTGCAAATATTGTATCCCAAAATTCACTGCCGTTTTTGTCAAACCATCGGTATGATTGGTTTTCTTAAAATCCAATAAACCTAGCTTTAATGCAATGGAAGGTTGCTTCACAGTAGCTGTGTCTTGTGCCATGGCATTGAATCCTAAGGACAAAATACAAATGGCTATTAAAATTCTTTTCATAGTAAATAGTATTAATTGTTTCAAAATTAAATTAAATAAATCAATAATGTATTATTAATTAGCAAACATGAGATAATTCTATCACACAATAAAATTAGCAAAAACTATATTAGTTATTTGTTGGATTTTTTTTGCTATACCCTATCGCTTCTACTGAAACCTTTACCACACCTACTGCGTTTGATTTAATATGTATTTTTTTAGCAGCAGCAACACTCAAATCTATTACCCTACCCTTTTTTAACATATTGGGATGCATATGGTCATTGATTCTCACCACAACCGTCTTCCCGTTTTTCATATTGGTTACACGTACTAGCGTGTTCAACTCGAATACATTACAAGCTGCTGTGTATTTTTTATTGCGATATCTTTCGCCCGTTGTTGTTAATGTACCATCTAAATTAACACTATAAAAGCTGGCAATGCCCGTTACTCTATTTAACTCAATCTTAATATTATTGGTATCTATCTTTTTAGCATAACGTTTTATTAAAGCACTATCCAAATAGTTTTCAGTTGTTAAACTATAAGGATTAATGTTTTGCGTCTTTGCTATAAAAGGCAATAATCCAACAAACAATATTAAGAAAGCATACTTCATAAAATGATTATGGTATTTGGATTTCTTCCACAACACTGTCTATGTTTAAACTTCCATAGATATGTGGGAATAACTCGTCCAAATCAGTTGCCAATTCAAATAATAATGGTCTTTGCAATTTTGCTTTTTCAATTTTTAATTTCACTAAACCTGTTTGACCTTTATAAAAACGATCCAACACGCCAGGCACTTGTTTTTCAACTGAACAATGAATAAATCCTTCTTGTTCAAATTGAGCTGGTTTATACTCGCCATTTAATTTTGCTTGTTCCCACTCTTTTAGAGTAGTTACATGATATATATATTCGCTTTCCATCTTTTTCTTATTAATTTTTTAAAACTTAATTATTTTAAATTAGGTTTAAATTTTATCTTTTATTTTAATATTCTTGGTATTCTTTGCTCTAGTAACATTAAATCCGCAAGCACTATAGCCGTTACCGCTTCCAAGACAACCGGTACCCTAAGTGCAATACATAAATCGTGTCTTCCTTTTACCGAAAATACTTCTTGCTCATTGGTTTCCCAATTCCAAGTTGTTTGATCCTTAGGCGTTGATGAAGTTGGTTTTACTGCAATGCGAAATACTAAGTCATTCCCGTTGGTATAACCACCTACCACACCTCCAGCATGATTTGTTTTTGTTTTCCCTGAAGCATCCACAATAGGATCATTATGATCTACTCCAAACATAGATGCTGCTGCAAATCCTGTGCCAAATTCAATACCTCTAATGGCTGGAATGGCAAACACCGCATGACTAATTAAGGATTCAACAGAGTCGAAAAAATGTTCCCCTAATCCAATTGGCAAGCCTTTCACCACACATTCTACAATACCGCCTACACTGTCCTTTTGGTCAATTGCTTTTTGCAATCCTTTTTCTAAATCTGTTTCCCCTCCAATACTAACAATATGTGCTACAACCTCAATGTCCTTTAATAATTTTTTTGCGATAACACCAGCTCCTACTAAAGCTGCAGTTAATCGACCACTAAAATGTCCGCCGCCTCTAAAATCCTCAAAACCACCAAATTTTTTATGCGCCGTAAAATCAGAATGACCTGGCCTTGGCACTGATCTTTGTTTTTCATAATCTCCACTACGTGTGTTGTTATTTTCGAATAACATGGTAATGGGCGCGCCTGTTGTAGTTTCATTAAATAAACCCGACTTGAAAATAGGCATGTCGTCTTCTTGTCTTGGCGTTGTTCCTTTTTGTTTGCCTCCTTTTCGGCGTTCCATATCGGTTACAAAATCGGCTTGTTGCAATGTCAATCCAGCAGGACATCCATCCACAACAATACCAACACATGCACCATGTGATTCACCTAAAATTTGTACTTTAAAAAGGGTTCCAAAACTATTCATGTCGTCTTTATATTACAAGTTAAGAATTTATATAATCTAACCGATATCAACTTTTGCACCTAATTGCACTAAATGATCAAAGAAATCGGTATACGATTTATTAATTGCCTCGGCTTCGGTAATGATTACAGGTCCGTTTGCTTTTAATGCAGCTACCCCACATGCCATTGCAATGCGATGGTCATGTTGTGAAAATACTGTTGCAGCTTTAACTTCAACGCCACCGTGTATTTTCATAATATCTCCTTCCAAATCAATTTGAATACCCAATTTAGCAAACTCAGTTTGAAGCGTTAATCCACGATCACTTTCCTTATGCGCTAAACGACTTACTCCTTTTATTTCAGACACACCCATACAAGCTGCTGCTAAAGCAACTAGTGGCGGAAATAAATCAGGACAGTCGGTTGCATCAAATTCGAATGCTCTTAAAGCTGTGTCGTTTGTTGAACCAATTTGAATTCCATCTGCTTCCAAAGCAATAGAAACATTTGCAGTTTGCAAAGCTTGCATTACTGCTTTGTCTGCTTGTGTAGAATCCATTTGCAAACCTTTTACTTTAATTGGACCCGCTATGGCACCAGCTACTAATAAAAATGCTGCCCCACTCCAATCTCCTTCCACAGTATATTCAATCACCTCTTTTAAAGGCGCATGTGCTAAAAATTCAAACTGCTCATAGTTCGTATGTGTTACTTTCCATCCAAAAGCATTTAACACTGCTAAGGTTAAGTCGATATAAGGTTTACTTTTTAAATCCAATACTTTAATGACTGCATCTTTTGCATCGCTAGCAGCATAGGCCATTAATAAACCCGTCAAAAATTGTGAACTTAATGAACCATCAACAGTAATGGTATTGGGTGCTTTTAAAGGCCCTTGAATTTGAATAGGTAAAAAACCATTTTGAGATTGAATTTTCACACCTAATGCTGGGAATATCTCATCAAAAAAATGCATTGGTCGTTTTACTAAACTTCCTTTTCCATTAATTGTGATGGATTGACTACTTAAAGCCGCAATAGGGGTAAACATTCTAATACCTAAACCACTTTCTCCACAATTCATTTCGGGACCCACCGGTACAACACCAGTTGAAATTACTTTTATCTTTTCTTGATTATCCTCTTTGAACATTTGCACATTGGCACCTAATTTCTGTATCACATCTATGGCCGCTAAATCGTCGTTAGAATGACCTGGATTCGAAATAATCGTTTCCCCTACATGTAATAATGCAGCTGCACATGCTCTTTGCATACTGCTTTTACTTGCAGGTGCAACCTGCGCACCAATTAGCTTTCCTGGATATACCGTTGCAATCATTTTATGAATACAATTTTATTAATTTAAGTAATGTGTTCATAGGCACTGTTTCATAAACCGCTTTGCCAATTTTATTTAACAACACGTATTGCATTCCTTTTGCAGCATTCTTTTTATCCTTCTGCATCACTTCCATAGCAGCATCAATATCAAAATGCATGGCGGTAGGTAAACCATATTTTTTAAGTGTTTCCACCAATACGCCTACGCTATTAAAGTCCTGCAATACCTGTGAAATTTTTGCAGCATACACCATACCAATACTAATTGCATGACCATGTAATAAAGCATGTTCATTTTCAATAGCATGACCTAATGTATGTCCAAAATTGAGCAATTTGCGATCCCCTTTTTCAAACTCATCCTTTTGAACCACTTTCACTTTTATTTGCACATTTTTTTCAATCAATGCAGACAATGCTTTTTTATTTTTCTGGTAATAAGCTAAATCATGGTCCGACAATTCTTTCATCATCTTCGCATCCTTAATTGCAGCATGCTTGATGATTTCGGCAAAACCATTTTCCCATTGATGTTTTGGTAAGCTTTGTAAAAAATCTACATCGTATACTAAAAACTGTGGCTGACGAATCAAACCTACCATATTTTTATACAATCCTACATCAATACCATTCTTACCTCCTATAGATGCATCTACCATTGCTAAAATTGTAGTAGGCACAAATCCTACTGCAACGCCGCGCATGTAAACACCGGCAACATAGCCAACCATATCAGTTACTACGCCACCACCTACACCAATCAAAACAGCCTGTCTTGTGGCTCCAAAATTTAACAAGGCTTCAATAATAAAGTCAACTGTTGCTTGATGTTTATGTTCTTCGCCTGCAGGAATTACAATGGTTTTTTTGCCTTTGAATTTCTTTTCATGCAAAGCATATACATTTTCATCCGTTATATAAATGGCTTGTGATTTGTCTACCATTTTATCAATAGCAGCAAACTTGCCATCCAACACAAATGTCACAGTCGCACTCGAAAATTTAACCTTCCAATTTTTCATCTTTCAATTATTTATGAAATGTAGTTTAACAACTAGCTATTCATTACTTTGTTTTGTTGATTGATACTTTCCATATGTACAGCATCCATATACTTTGTAACGAAATCATCACTCAATCCTAATTTACTGCCTTTAGCAACAGCACGGTCTAAGATTTCATTCCAGCGATTAGTTTGTAAAATAGTGATCTCATTGTTCTTTTTATATTCACCAATTTTTTGAGCCACTTTCATACGGGTAGACAATACTTGTAACAATTCGTCGTCCAATTGATTAATTTGTTGACGGAATTTTTCCAATGCACTATGAAAATCTTCATTCGCAACATCTTCTTTTCTCCAATGCATACTATCCAACATTGACTTTAATACATCTGGTGTGATTTGTTGTTTTGCATCACTCCAAGCATTATCTGGATCAACATGAGATTCAATAATTAAACCATCAAAATCCAAATCGATAGCTTGTTGAGCAACTGCTTGTAAAATATCACGACGTCCACAAATATGTGAAGGGTCATTAATCATTGGCACACCTGGGAAACGACGCTTCATTTCAATCGCCAAATGCCACATTGGTGCATTACGAAATTCAGTATTGCCATAAGAACTAAATCCTCTGTGAATTAATCCTAAGTCTTCGATACCTGCTTTTGCAATACGCTCCATTCCACCTACCCATAATTCTAAGTCGGGGTTTAATGGATTTTTAATTAATACAGGAACTTTAACACCTCTTAATGCGTCCGCAATTTCTTGCACACTAAAAGGATTTACAGTTGTACGGGCACCAACCCATAAAACGTCAACATCAAAATGCAATGCATCTTCCACTTGTTTTGCAGTTGCTACTTCCACAGCAATTGGCAATCCAGTTTCTTTTTTTGCTTGTTGCATCCATGGCAAACCTTTCGTTCCAATCCCTTCAAAGCTTCCAGGACGAGTTCTTGGTTTCCAGATACCTGCACGCATGATATCTACTTTGCCGGTAGCTGCTAATCCCTTAGCAGTTGCCATTACTTGTTCTTCAGTCTCAGCACTACAAGGTCCAGAGATGATCAATGGAGCTTTTTTTAATAAAGCGCTTACTTTTTGTTGTTGTTCAGTTAAGGTTCCCATTTTTAACCAATTTTAGTATTTGAATATTTATTTTTCGAATTGTATAAATGAGTCCTCGAATACTATTTCAAGGACTCAATATTTTAATTATCCTTCATGATTGTTAAAGCCTCTTGGACCACCACTATCTGCATCGTTCATGCGAATGCGACGTCCTTTATAACTTTTACCATCTAAAGCACTGATCATTTTTTTAGCCGCACCTGATTCAATTTCAATCCAGCTATTCATGTCTCTCATGTCTATTTTACCCAACACTTCTTTTTTCAAGTCGCTCATGTCTAAAACAAATTGCAAGAAACTAGCTTTATAAAAACCATCCTTTGTGCCCAAGTTTACAAATAAACGAGTAGATCCTGCTGCAGCACGATTCGCTGAGCGGCCGCGGCCATCTCCACGATCTCCTCTGTCACCACGATCATTGCGATCACCACCACGATTGCCTCTGTCAGCATATTCATTACGTCCTCTTTCGCGATTACGATCCTGCATACCACCTACGTCACGACGACCTTTTTCAGCGGCTCTTACATTTAAGTCGGCAGCATTCTCATAATAAGCTAAGAAACGATTAAACTCTAAAGCGGCCACGCGCTTTAAAATTTCTTCCTTGCTCATGTCTGCAAATTTCTCAGCAAGCATTGGAACATAAGTTTCATAGTCACCATGACTCACGTCGGTTGACATTAACTTGTCCATAACATGGAAAAATTGTTTTCTACAAACATCTTTACCACTAGGAATATCTAATTTATGGAAAGTGCTCTTGTTGATATTTTCAATTTGGCGTAAACGGTAAGATTCTCTTGCATGCACAATCGAAATACATATACCTTGACTACCTGCTCGACCTGTACGACCACTTCGGTGTGTATAAACTTCAACATCGTCTGGTAACTCGTAGTTAATAACGTGTGTGATTCCTTTTACGTCAATACCTCTTGCAGCCACATCGGTTGCAATTAATAATTGTAAAGTCTTGTCTCTAAATTGACCCATTACTCTATCACGTTGTTGTTGAGTCAAGTCACCATGGATCGCATCAATATCATAGCCTTCACGTGTTAAACGAGCAGCTACATCCTGTGCATCTGCTTTAGTTCTTGTAAAGATGATACCGTAGATACCTGGATTGAAATCGATGATTCTTTTTAATGTCTCATAACGATATTGCGCCGAGGTTACATAATATTGGTGGTCGATGCTTTTGTTGGTTGCATTTACTTTACCAATAGTTACTTCCACTGGCTCTTTCATGTAACGCTTGCTTACTTTTCTAATTTCAGCTGGCATTGTTGCACTAAATAACCAAATACTTTCACGGTTAGGCGTGTTCTTTAAAATAAATTCAATGTCGTCTTGGAATCCCATATTCAACATTTCGTCTGCCTCATCTAATACTACATATTCAATTTGCTCCAAGTTAATTGCCTTACGCTCAATCAAGTCAATTAAACGACCTGGAGTAGCTACTACAATTTGTACGCCTCTTTTCAAATCTCTAATTTGCATGCCAATAGAAGTACCACCGTACACTGCTAATACTTGTAAACCTGAAACGTGTTTTTTAAACAAGTTAATTTCATTTACAATTTGCATACACAATTCACGTGTAGGACAAACCACTAATGCTTGTGGATGCTTGTCGGCTGTTTTAATTAATTGAATCAAAGGCAAACCAAAGGCGGCTGTTTTACCAGTTCCTGTTTGTGCCAATCCAATAAAATCTTTAGTTCCACTAATTAATACTGGAATAGAGCGCTCTTGAATTTCTGTTGCATGCGTATACCCTAATTCGGTAACTGATTTTACCAATTGCTCATTCACCCCTAATTCAGCAAAAGTCATTTTTGTTTTTACTGCTTCAATCAAATCATTTTTAACTTCCATATCTTCTGTCTTCTTCATTTTTTTGTTTTTACTTTTCTTAAATAAGAATTCTATTTTAGAATTCTTTTGATCCCATTTGCATTTTCAATCAAGTCTGATAAATATTCAAAGTTTTCTTTTTCCAAACAAGACTTGAACTTTCTCAACTGACTGATATGCTCATTTAGAACGTCTAATACATTTTCCTTGTTTTGCATAAAGATGGGTACCCAGGTGGCCGCATTGGACTTTGCCAATCGCACAGTACTATCAAATCCACCACTCGCTAACTCGAATATATTATCCGATTCTTTTTCCTTCTCTAACACGGTATTTGCCAATGCAAAAGAAGTGATATGTGAGATATGACTCACATAAGCCACATGAATGTCATGTTTAGTAGCATTCATGGAAACAATATGCATTCCTAAAGTTGTATACAAACGCTCTACCGTTAAGAGTGCGTCGGTATCTACTTGTTCCGCATTGCATATCACTGTTGCTTTATTTTCAAAAGCATCGCTTTGTGCAGCACTAGGACCACTAAACTCAGTTCCCCACATTGGATGTGTTGGAACGAATCTTCCTTTTTTAGCATGCACGCTGGCTATTTGCGCAACTGCTTCTTTGGTGGATCCTAAATCAAAAACGACTTGTTGGTCAACTAAATCTAAAATCGAAGGCAATAGTTTTTCAGCAATATTAACCGGCGTTGCGATGGCAATGATATCCGATAATTTTACAGCGTCTTCCAACGTCATAATTTCATCTACAATTCCTAATCGCAATGCTTCGGCTTGGTGGTCGGGATTATTATCCACGCCAATTACATTGGAAACAAAGCCTTTCTTTTTTAAAGACAATGCCAATGAACCTCCAATTAAACCGATACCAATTACTGCTAAACGCATGCTTTCACTCTTTTAATTGCTTCATTAAATTTCTCCATTGAACCGCATAAGCTCACACGGATGTAATTATTACCTGCCGAACCAAAAATGCCACCAGGTGTAATAAAGACATTCGCATCATACAACACCTTATCGCTTAATGCATATCCATCTTTATATGTGGCTGGAATTTTAGCCCAAACAAACATCCCTACTTGTTGTTTTGAATATGCACAACCTAATGTGTCTAA
>CANGIZ010000061.1 GCA_947454025.1 Bacteroidota bacterium
TAATAAGCTTTGTTCTTACCACGTAGACCAGCTGCAATTTTTGAAGCAATACGTCCTACGGTTTGATTAGTACCGTCAACAATGTACCAGCCATGTTTTACGGTAGCCGCGTTGGCGTGCTTCGTGGTGAAATGTAGTTTACTCATAATTCTTTGTTTAAATGAGGCTGCGCTATCCCGCTAGCCAAAAATGATTCCCTGTTTTGAAGGGAGGGCAAAGGTACGCCTGGATTTTGTGTTTTTTACCCTTTTTAGAGTGTATTTTAGGGCATAGGTTTGTAACTAATTGATTATCAATAATAATTTTGTATCATTATATTCTTCATACAATATTGATGCTGAATATCAATGAGTTATAAAATTATAATTTTTCATTATTTGTACTCTTTTACTCTATTATTGGTATTTCTAGCCTATTTTTAGGAACACTTATATATATGTATCAAAAATTCCAAGCAAATCAACTTTTTACAGGCACTGAACTTTCTGAGGATCAGTTGGTATTAATTACAACAAAAGATGGTACAGTTGAAGGGATTGTTGGCATTGAGGATGCTGGAGACGATATTCAAAGTTTTGACGGCATCATTACACCAGGATTTGTAAATGCACATTGCCATTTGGAACTGTCTCACATGAAAGACATGATTCCTGCACATACGGGTTTACAAGAATTTGTAAAGCAAATTGTGTCATTAAGGAAAGTAGAAGAACATGTGATTGAAGAAGCAATTGAAAATGCTGAAGCAGAAATGTTAGCGAATGGTATTGTGGCTGTAGGCGATATCAGTAATACTTTAGATACCCTAGCGCAAAAAGCAAAATACAATTTAGCTTACTATACGTTTGTGGAATTGTATGATTTAGATCCTACGCGCGCGCATGATAAAATTATTGCTGGCATTGAAATACAAAAAGCATTTCAGGATAAATGTATCCGCGCATCACTCGTTCCACATGCTCCTTATTCGGTTACTTATAATTTATGGAAACTATTAGCAACCCATTTTGGAGCGCATACCATTAGCATGCACAATCAGGAAACACCTGATGAAAACGAATTCTTTAAAACAAAAACGGGTTCCTTTTTAGGCATGTATGAAAGAACAAAAGTGTCACTTGATTTTTTTGAACCCACTGGACTAAGTTCTTTACAATCTGTATTGCCTATATTTAAAAATGCTGCTGCTAGTATTTTAGTACACAATAGTTTTACAAATAGTGAAGATATTACTGCAGTGAAAAATCAAATGCCTAATACTTCCTGGTGTCTTTGTCCTAACGCCAATCAATACATTGAGCAAACCATGCCGCCTATCGAATTGCTAAGAACGGGTGGAGCTAATATTGTTGTAGGTACCGATAGTTATGCAAGCAACTGGAGTTTAAATATTTTGGATGAATTAAAAACCATTCAAAAACACAACCCTCAAATTCCCTTGGAAGAAATGTTGGGCTGGGCTACGATGAATGGCGCACAAGCTTTACAAATGAACAATACACTTGGCAGTTTTGAAAAAGGCAAAAAACCGGGCGTAGTTATAATTGAAAATGTTGGCGCAGAAAATAATTTAACAAACGCAAAGTCCAGAAGATTGTTGTAAGTATAAATAATCCTAATGCAGTACTTCCTGCAAAATAGCCAATGACTTGATTTCCTTAAAGCCTTTGTAGTGCCAGCTTAAAGA
Organism: Bacteroidota bacterium; assembly: GCA_947454025.1. GTDB lineage: Bacteria > Bacteroidota > Bacteroidia > Chitinophagales > Chitinophagaceae > Sediminibacterium. The sequence continues at coordinate 1,688 of CANGIZ010000061.1, forward strand.
GAGTTGGAAAAGTTCCAGAATTTTTTTTCGCTGCGTTCCACTTAATACAATGTTTTCTAAGTCATTGTAAAATTGAACTTGTAAAAATGTAGACGCTGTTTGTGCTTCAGCACCTTCTAAGAAAAACGGATGAAGTGGTTTTTCTTTTATAAACTGTCCTTCTTTTACATCCAAGTAAGCCATTTCATTTGAATAATTGCCTTGCAATCCAAAACCCAATGTTTCACTTAAATGAATTAAAAAATAAATAGGCAAATTGCTTGCAAGTGCAGCTGGTCCTTTGTCTAATTGCTTAAAGGTATCTTCAATTAAATAAAATAATTCGGGGTGTGGTTCGGGTTGCAGGGTTTGTTGTAATACCTCTACAATATAGGTGGCCACTGCGTTTCGGACCACATCGGAATAAACGTTTTGATAAATGTAGTCCCAGTTCACTTCCTTTACCATTTGCAATCCTTTCATAGGACTATGGTAAACTTCCATTTGTAAAATAGCAGCTGGTTGATAATATACTGCTTTATTAGATCCTTTTTTACTAGTAGTTCGAACGCCTTTTATAATGTATTGTTGCAAACCAAAAAGCTCGGTGTACGCCGTCATAATTAAACTCGTATCGCCATACTTAGTAACTCTTAAAACAATGCCTTTGGTATTGTGTAACATCTTATTTTATCAAACGCTCTTAAACTGTTCTAAAAAGCGTAAGTCGTTTTGAGAGTATAAACGTAAGTCGTTTACTTGGTATTTTAATTGTGCAATTCTTTCTACACCCATACCAAACGCAAAGCCAGTATACTTTTCAGGGTCAATGCCAAAATTTTCTAACACTTTTGGATGCACCATTCCTGATCCTAAAATTTCTACCCAACCTGTGTGCTTACATATATTACATCCCTTGCCAGAACATATTTGACAACTGATATCCATTTCGGCACTTGGCTCGGTGAATGGAAAATAACTTGGACGGAATCTTACTTTCACCTCTTTGCCAAACATTTCTTGTACAAAGAAATAAAGGGTTTGTTTTAAATCGGCAAAGCTTACATTTTCATCAATGTATAATCCTTCTACTTGATGAAAAAAACAATGCGCTCTTGCTGAAATTGTTTCATTACGATATACACGACCTGGACATATTACACGAATGGGCGGTTTTTGTGTTTCCATTACACGCGCTTGTACACTACTCGTGTGCGTTCTTAACAACCATGCTGCATTATTTTCACTCGCTTCTTGCACATAAAAAGTATCCTGCATATCACGCGCTGGATGATCCTCAGGCAAATTCATCGCACCAAAATTATGCCAGTCATCTTCTACCTCTGGTCCTTCTGCCACCGCAAATCCTAAACGTTTAAAAATAGAAACCATTTGGTTACGTACCAAATTCAATGGATGTCTTGTTCCTACTGCAACTGGATCACCAGGTAATGTGAAATCAAATTTTGCAGTTTGTTCGTCGCTATCACCCAAGGCTGATTGCAATTGCTGCATTTTTTCTTCGGCCACCATTTTAAAGGCATTCAATATTTGGCCAAATTCTTTTTTCTGCTCATTGGGCACATTCTTCATTTCGCCCATGATTTCTTTTACCAATCCCTTGGTTCCTAAATATTTAATACGGAATTGCTCTACTTGTTCCGGGGTGTTTGCCACCGTAGCTGCAATCTCGGCCTTAATAGCTTCTATTTGTTGTAACAATTGCTCCATATTGCGAATATACGCAAAAACCGCACTTTGGTTTTAGATGTTGGGGGGAAATTAACCTTAAAAATCCTTACATTTGTTACTCGTTGAAGATTTAATACATGGAGTACAATACAGCAAGAAGCATAATGGGGATGAGAGAGTATGGCCGTCACGTTCAAAGGATGGTTGACCATCTTATGACCATAGAGGACAAAGCCAAGCGTCAGGAACAAGCCCAAGTGGTAATTGAACTGATGGGCTTCTTAAATCCTTCGCTTAAAAATATCGAAGATTACAAGCATAAATTATGGGATCACCTATTTTTTATGAGCAATTTTAAATTGGATGTGGAAAGCCCTTATCCGATTCCTACCAAAGAAACGTATAAGCAAAAGCCGGATCCTTTGCCTTACCCTAAACGCAAAATTAAATATGCGCATTTAGGTAAAAACTTAGAATTGGTAATTGACAAAGCAATGGCAGAAACTGACGAAGAAAAGAAAGCTGGATTTGCCAATAGCATTGCACACTATATGAAACTAGCATATAGTAACTGGCACAAAGAATTGGTGCAAGACGATGCAATCCGTAATGAATTAAATTCCATTACTGGCGGTGGTCTTGAATTTAGCAATACTCCATATATCAAACATCGCAATCAAAACTTTAGTGACGATTACCGTCCCGCTGGAGGAAGATGGCAAAACAACAACCGCAACCGTGGAGGTAGTGGTGGTGGCCGAGGACCAGGTGGTGGTAGCGGCGGCGGCAGAAACAATAATAACCGCAATTTTAAAAAGCGTTACTAATAAAATTGAATCCCATCTATTTACTGATGGGATTTTTTATGCATGCTAATTTTTATTGCCAATTTCAAGAAAAGTTTAATTTCGTTTTACAATCAATTTTATGAGTTCATTTGAAGTAAGAGGCGGCCATGCATTAAAAGGAACCATTATTCCACAGGGTGCAAAAAATGAAGCCTTACAAATTTTATCTGCAGTAGTGTTGAGTAGTGACCCCATTACTATTTCAAACATTCCCAATATTGTAGATGTAAATTTATTAATTGAACTCTTACACGAAATGGGTGTGCGTGTTGAAAAATTAAGCGAAGGCGCTTATCGTTTTCAAGCTGATAAAATTGATCCCAACTATTTAGCTTCTGAAGATTTTAGAAAAAAGAGTGGCCGTTTAAGAGGCTCTGTAATGCTTGCTGGTCCTATCTTAGCGCGATATAATATTGCCTACTTGCCAAAGCCAGGTGGCGATAAAATTGGTCGTCGTCGTTTAGACACCCATATTATTGGATTTCAAAAACTAGGTGCCGAGTATGCTTATGATGAAACATTGGCTTGTTTCACCATTAAGACCAAAGGCCTTATTGGATGCTATATGTTACTAGATGAACCTTCGGTTACAGGTACTGCTAATATTGTAATGGCAGCTGTTTTAGCAGAAGGGATTACTACTATTTACAATGCCGCTTGTGAACCTTATTTGCAACAATTATGTAGTATGTTAAATAGAATGGGTGCAAAAATTACAGGTATTGGCAGTAATTTATTAACCATTGAAGGCGTAAAAAAATTAGGTGGCACTGAGCATCGTATTTTACCCGATATGATCGAGATTGGCTCTTTCATTGGTTTAGCAGCAATGACTAAAAGTGAAATTCGCATTAAAGATGCTGGGGTTCAACACTTAGGCATTATTCCTGATAAGTTTCGATTACTTGGAATTGATTTTGATATACAAGGAGATGATATTTTTATTCCTGCACAAGAGGATTATGAAATCCAAACTTATATGGATGGAGGAATTCTTACCATTTATGATAATCCATGGCCAGGTTTCACGCCCGATTTATTAAGCATTGTTTTAGTTACTGCAACACAAGCAAAAGGCAGCGTGCTCATTCATCAAAAAATGTTTGAGAGCAGATTATTCTTTACAGATAAATTAATTGACATGGGTGCACAAATTATTTTGTGTGATCCACATCGCGCAACTGTAATTGGATTGGGTCGCAAATATCCTTTACGTGGTATTACCATGAGTAGCCCGGATATCCGCGCTGGGCAAGCATTGCTGATTGCAGCACTAAGTGCCGAAGGAAAAAGTACCATTCAAAATATTGAACAAATTGACCGCGGTTATCAAAACATTGATACGCGTTTACAAGCATTGGGTGCCGATATAAAACGAATCTAAAAAATAGAAATTCTATTAAACAAAAAGGCCTCGAAATTCGAGGCCTTTTTGTTTATCGTTAATTAAAACTTTGCTGGTGTTCCGAATTTTGGAATTGATTTTTTTATGAACGCTTTTAAGTGCTCATTGCTTGTTGCTAAATCCTCTTTACGAATGTACATCATGTGCCCACTGCGGTATCCTTCCCAAAACATTCTGTCTTGAATTTTTCCTGCAGCGTCCATTTGCCACATATTGTATTTCGCATTAAAATAATCACAAGCGCCATCATAATAACCTGATTGTACCAATAAATGTAAATACGGATTTTGCATCATCGCTTCCGCTAAGTCACTACCAGTATGGTTATTATTACTATCCCAAGGATATACTGGGCCAAAAATATTGTATTCTAAGTCGGTCTTATATCCCAACTCGTCTCTTAAATAAATATTAATGGCAGGTGTAAAGGAATGCTCCCAACTTGTTAATTCTGCATTGTATTCAGGATCCTCACCTGCATCTTTTTTATCAAGACCAATATAACGAGAATCTAAACGACCCACTGTTTTACCTTGGTCTCTTAATAATTCTTTCCAAAAAAAGCTAAAGGGTACTTCTAAATTTTGTTGAGCAATTGCTGTTTCGCTTATTCCAATATAGCCCGACATTTTTTTAACGATCTCTTTTTTCTTTTCTGCATTCAACACACCACCTTGAGCAATAGCGGGTATTAATTCATTCACTGTGAATGATTCTACTTCAGGCAAATAAGCCGTTAAATCTTTGGCTTGGTATTCTTTTGATAGTTTTTTATGATACCATGCAGTAGCTGCCATATAAGGTAAGCGCAAAGCCGCATTGGTTGGGCCTTCGCGCTTAATGCCCAACTCGGTTGGAGATACTAAAATCACCCCATTTAAATACATCCAATGACGTGCTTGTAATTCTAATGACAAACCTGAAACTCTTGTAGTACCATAACTTTCTCCAATTAAAAATTTAGGAGAAGCCCATCTTTTATTGCGTACTACAAATGTGCTAATCCAATCTGCTAAATATTTTACATCGGCATTTACGCCAAAAAATTTAGAAGCTGGCACCGACTTATCTAAAATTCTAGAAAAGCCCGTATTCACTGGATCCACATATACAATATCTGCAACATCTAAGATTGAATTTGGATTTTCTTCAAAACCATATGGTTGTACTGGATATCCTTCCTCATCAATTTTTAATTTCTTAGGACCTGTATAACCCAAGTGCATCCATACACTTGCTGTTCCTGGACCACCATTAAATGAAATCACCAAAGGACGCTCATCCTTATTGGTTACATCGGTTCTTTCATAATACACATAAAATAATCCTGCAATGGCTTTTCCATCCTCGTCCCAAACCGGAATGGTGCCTGTTACCGCTTTGTAAGGTACTTTTTGTCCCTTAATGGTTACTTCCCCTTTTGTTTCGGTTTTAGCTTCTAACGAAAGTTCTCTTTTGAATCCAGGGTTTTTGTCTTCTTGTTTTGCTTTTACACTTTCCTCACCTGATTTTTGTGCTTGAGCAAACAAACTAGTAACCATAAATAAGGCTACCCACAATTGTTTTTGCATATTGTTGAATTTTAAATAGTATGTAATAGGATAGATAAATATACGGCATAATTTAATTAAATTTGAGCATGTCAACCAGTTTGAAAAAAGTAATCATTTTAGCAGCACCATCGGGCGCTGGTAAAACCACGATTACCAAATATTTATTAGAAAGATTCCCGCGTTTAGCTTTTTCAATTTCTGCTACAACGCGTGCACCTAGGGGCACGGAGCAGGATGGCGTTGCATACCATTTTATAAGTTTAGCAAAATTTGAAGGGCTTATTTATCAAAATGAATTCTTAGAATACGAGCAAGTATATGAAGGTGTTTACTATGGTACCTTAAAATCAGAACTAGATCGCATTTGGGCCTTAGGAAAAGTGCCCGTTTTGGATATTGATGTAAAGGGTGCAATTCATGTACAAAAACAATTGGGCGATAAAAGTCTTTCTATTTTTATAATGCCTCCTTCGGTGGATACTTTGCGTGAAAGATTATTAAATCGACAAACAGAAACACCTGAAAGTATTCAAACCAGAATTGATAAAGCCGAATACGAAATTAGTTTTAGCAATCAATTTAATGCGATTGTTAAAAACGATGTATTGGAAACGGCTTGTAAGGATGCTGCCAATTTACTCATTCAATTCTTAGGTCCTGATTTTATAAAATAATTTTATTACTTAAAACATACAACTATGTCTTTGCAAGGAAAAACAGTGTTTATAACCGGAGGAAGCAGAGGCATAGGAAAGGCCATTGCTTTAAAACTAGCCGGAGCAGGCGCTAATATAGTTATTGCAGCTAAGTCTGTGGAAGAAGATCCGCGTTTAGGAGGCACTATTTTTTCGGCAGCTGCTGAAGTAGAAGCCTTAGGTGTAAAAGCTTTAGCGGTGCAAGTAGATATTCGCGACGAAGCACAAATTGCTGCAGCAATTCAATTGGCTGTTGAAAAATTTGGAGGCATTGATATTGTCATTAACAATGCATCGGCCATTCAATTAACCGATACCGAAAATACACCTAGCAAAAGATTTGATTTAATGCACAGCATCAATGTACGTGGTACTTTTTTAGTAGTACAACATGCTTTGCCTTATTTAAAAAAATCAACACACGCTCATATTCTTACTTTATCTCCTCCTATTAATTTAGATCCAAAATGGTTGGGACCGCATGTGGCGTATACACTTTCAAAATACGATATGAGTATGTTGGCCATTGGCTGGGCAGCTGAATTTAAAGACGATGGTATTGCTTCCAACGCTTTGTGGCCGCGCACTACGATTGACACTGCTGCTGTTAGAAATTTATTAGGAGGTGAAATGTTAGCAAAAATGAGTCGCACTCCTGCAATATTAGCTGATGCCGCTTTTTATATTTTGTCAAAAGAAAAATTAGCCTACACAGGAAGAACATTTATTGACGAGGAAGTAATGGCAGCTGAAGGTATTACCGATTTGTCATCCTACTCAGTAGTGCCTGGTGCTACACTATACACCGATTTATTTTTATAAAAATTTTTAATAATTATCTTAACCATTGCCCATGAAACAATTTATTATTTGTGGTTTATTGCTTGCTTCTTTAACGAGTATGGCACAAAAGAAAAGCAAATTAAATCCTGCTGATGCTGCTTTGAACGCCAACAAGGAAGCAACCATTAATGCATTGAATGCAAGTTATGATGCAGACAAAAAAACTGCTTTACAAATTTGGGATTTTGCCGAAGTAGGTTATAAGGAAAATAAAAGTTCGGCCTTACATGTGCAACATTTAAAAGAGGCAGGTTTTACAGTAGAAACAGGTGTAGCAGGTATTCCAACTGCTTTTGTGGCTACCTATGGTTCAGGAAAACCTGCTATTGGTATTTTAGCCGAATACGATGCTTTACCTGGTTTAGCACAAAACGCAGTACCAGAAAAATCCATTATTGCTGGTAAAAATGCCGGACATGGTTGTGGTCATCATTTATTTGGTACAGCAAGTGTGTCGGCTGGTATTGCCATTAAAGAATTAATTGCTGCTGGTAAATTAAAAGGTACGATTAAGGTTTACGGCTGTCCTGCCGAAGAAGGTGGTAGTGGTAAAGTATTTTTAGTACGTGCTGGTTTATTCAATGATTTAGATGCTGTGATTCACTGGCATCCTGATGATGTAAATGCAGTTACTACAACAAGTGCATTAGCCAACAAGTCGGCTAAGTTTAAATTTTATGGTATCTCGGCTCATGCTGCTGCACAACCGGAACAGGGCCGTTCGGCTTTGGATGCAGTAGAAGCTATGGACAATATGGTGAACATGATGCGTGAACATATCCCACAAGAAACAAGAATTCACTATGTGATTACCAATGGTGGTAAAGCACCGAATGTGGTTCCTGATTTTGCAGAAGTATATTATTATGTGCGTCATCCAAAACGCAAAGACGTTGTAGAAATTTTTGACAGAGTAGTAAAAGCTGCCGAAGGTGCTGCAATGGGTACAGGCACCACTATGAAATATGATATTATTGGTGGCACACACGACTTATTAATCAACAAAACGCTTGCCGAAGTTATGCAAGCAAATTTAGAAAAAGTAGGAGGTGTTCATTATACCGAAGCAGAAAAAGCATTTGCTAAAAAAATACAACCTAGCTTTATTGGTGCACCTGCCGATATAGAGAGTGCAGCAACAGTTAAACCATTAAGTTATGTGGTAGAAGGGAATAGTGGCTCTACAGATGTAGGTGATGTTAGCTATGCAAAGCCTACTGTTGGCATGCGCGGTGCAACATGGGTTCCAGGCACTCCAGCTCATAGCTGGCAAGCAGTAGCAAGCGGAGGCACTGAGATAGGTACTAAAGGAATGTTGGTAGCAAGTAAAACAATGGCACTTACTGCAATTGACTTAATGAGCAACCCTGCTTTAATTCAAAAGGCAACTGAAGAATTTAATAAAGGTATTGGTGATTATAAATACAAAGCCATCTTAGGAGATATTAAACCCGCACTTAATTATCGCGATTAATACTAACCTATTTAGACAATAAAAAGGCCACCCTATATAGAGTGGCCTTTTTTATTTATTTCTTTTCCTATTTATTCTTTACCAAAGGCTTCGGGGCGCATTTGAGGGAAGAACAATACGTCTTGTATGGATGGTTGATTTAACATCATCATACATAAACGATCTATTCCGATACCAATACCCGATGTAGGTGGCATACCATATTCCAATGCACGTAAAAAGTCGTGGTCAATAAACATCGCTTCATCATCTCCTCTTTCCATTAATGCCAATTGATCCTCAAAACGCTTTCTTTGATCAATCGGATCGTTTAACTCAGAATACGCATTTGCTAATTCTTTTCCGTTCACCATTAATTCAAAACGCTCTACCAAACCTTCCTTGGTTCTGTGCTTTTTTGTCAATGGGCTCATCTCTACTGGATAGTCAATAATAAATGTTGGTTGCGTATAAGTATGCTCACTAGTAGCACCAAATATTTCATCGATCAACTTTCCTTTTCCAATGGTTGGCGCTACATCTATTTTTAAAGTCTTACATACTTCTCTTAATCCTGCTTCGTCCATGCCCGAAATATCAATTCCTGTGTTTTCTTTAATGGCATCCATAATACTCACACGACGATAAGGTGCTTTAAAATCAATTGTTTTATCGCCTACTGTTAATTGAGTAGTGCCATGTAATGTCAAGGCAATTTTTTCAAATAACTGCTCTGTAATTTCCATCATCCAAAAATAATCCTTGTAAGCGGTGTACCATTCTAATACAGTGAACTCTGGATTGTGCGTACGGTCCATTCCTTCGTTACGGAAGTTGCGGCTAAACTCATATACCCAATCAAATCCTCCTACAATCAAACGCTTTAAATACAATTCATTTGCAATACGCAAATAGAAAGGCACATCCAATGCATTGTGGTGGGTAATAAAGGGTCTTGCTGCTGCTCCACCAGGAATCGCTTGCAATACAGGTGTGTCTACTTCTAAAGCACCACGTGTATTTAAGAATTCACGAATGGTATTCATTAACACCGTACGCTTAGCAAACGTTTCTTTTACATCTGGATTAATTATTAAATCAGCGTATCGTTGACGGTATCTAAATTCTGGATCGGTTACTGCGTCAAATGTATTTCCTTCCTCATCTCTTTTTACAACTGGCAATGGCTTTAATGATTTTGCCAATAAAGTCACCGTGCTAGCGTGTAATGAAGTTTCCCCAGTCTTTGTAATGAACACATAACCCGTTGCGCCTATAATATCTCCTAAGTCCATACCATTTTTAGTGAGCACATCCCAATAGGTCTTGTCTTCGTCGGGACAAATTTCGTCTCTCTTTATATATAGCTGAAAAATGCCGTCATTGTCCTGAATCTTCACAAATAACACCTTACCCTTATCGTTTACACTCATAATACGACCTGCCACACATACTGATGCATAGTTATCCTTGGTTTCCTCGGAAAAATTTTGCTTGATTTCGGCTGAATAATGTGAAACTGGATATAATGGAGCAGGATATGGATTGATCCCTGCTGCTTCTAAATTTTGGAGCTTTTCGCGTCTAATAATCTCTTGTTCTGATAAATCTTGACTCATTGATATGGTATTAATACCGCAAAAGTAAAACTTAACGAGCAATTAGCGAAAGAAGCCTGCTTGAACTTCTTCGGCAGTTAA
>CANGIZ010000062.1 GCA_947454025.1 Bacteroidota bacterium
AGCTATTTAGAAGAAGCTCCTTGGCCAGCTACCAAAGATGAATTAATTGATTACTCGATCCGTAGCGGTGCTCCTATTGAAGTAGTCGAAAATTTACAAGAGTTGGAAGACGAAGGAGAAGTATATGAAAGTATTGAAGATATTTGGCCTGATTATCCAAGCCAAGAAGACTTCATGTTTAACGAAGACGAATATTAATTTTTTCGGCGTTATAAAAAGTAAGCCTCAAAAAATTAAACTCTTATGACTTTATAAAAAAAGCACTGATATTTTTCAGTGCTTTTTTATGGTGCTATTGTAGATACTTTACAAGCAAAAACTAAAAAGTTAATTTAAAATAAAGTAGCATTAAACTCAATATTAATACAATGGTATTGGCAATCAATACGGGACGACTCTTAATTAAATAAGCATAAGTAAGCCAAACGAGGCAACTAAAGTTTACAATCAATACCATTAGTAAACTTAAATCACCTACACTATGTGATTTCCAAGATAGATAAACTTGGGGTACAAAAGTAATACAGCTTAATAAAGAACCTAGATACCCAATAGACTCTACTAATTTAGGATTGATTTTATGGTCGCTCATATTATTTGTTAAGTTGGGTAATAGGATGGGTGCTTAATATTATTCGGTAATGCCTGCTTTTTGCATGATTAAATCACTTACGCCAGTAGTAGAGTAACCTCCATCATGGAATAAGTTTTGCATCGTTACCATCTTCGTTAAATCGGAGAACAAAGTGATACAATAGTTTGCACAATCTTCGGCACTTGCGTTTCCTAATGGAGCAATGGCATTTGCGTAATCGAAGAAATCGCCAAAACCTTTAATACCCGTACCCGCTGTTGTTTTAGTAGGAGATTGAGATACCGTATTTACGCGAACTCTTTTCTTTAATCCGTAGTGGTAACCAAAGCTACGAGCAATGGATTCTAATAATGCTTTAATGTCGGCCATATCGGTATAGAACGGATAAGTTCTTTGTGCTGCTGCGTATGTTAATGCTACTACACTAGCTTCCTCGTTTAAGGCATCCATATTATAGGCAACACTTAACATTTTATGTAAGGACATTGCAGATACGTCTACTCCTTTTGCGTAGTAGTCGTAGTTTAATTCAGGATAAGCAATTTTCTTTCTAATGTTTACACTCATGCCAATTGAATGTAAAACAAAGTCTATTTTACCACCTAATATTTGTTGAGACTCAGTAAATAAGTGAGTTAATTCTTCCACGCTAGTAGCATCGGCAGGTACAATTTTTGAATTTGTTTTTTCAGCCAAGCCATTTATTTCACCCATACGCATCGCGATAGGAGCATTGGTTAAAACAAATGTAGCACCTTCCTCGTGTGCTTTTTCAGCTACTTTCCATGCAATAGAATTTTGGTCTAATGCACCTGTAATAATTCCTCTTTTTCCTTTCAATAAATTGTATGCCATGTTGATGGTTTATTTAGTGCCGTAAAAATAAATATAATCACTGATAAAGTCGCATAAAATAGCTTAATTCGACATCAGTTCCTTCGCGTTGTCCAATGCAGATTTGCTAGGAGGGTCTCCGCCAATCATACGAGCGATATGCTGCACTCTTTCCTCTTGACCAAGGGTTCGTAAGTGTGTTTGGGTTTCAGCGCCTTTTTGCTCCTTATAAACGTATAAATGGGTATGTCCTTTTGCAGCAATCTGCGGTTGATGGGTAATACAAAGCACTTGTCGGTTCGTGCCAAGGTTCTGTAACAATAAGCCCACTTGTTTAGCTGGTTCTCCCGAAATGCCAGTATCAATCTCATCAAATATCATCGTAGGTAAGTCCACCGACTTCGCAACTAATGATTTAATACAAAGCATGAGTCTGCTTAATTCCCCACCACTAGCTACTTTTCGGATAGGTTCAAATCTGTTGGTGTTATTGGCATCAAAAAGGATATCAATTTTATCCTGACCATATACATTAAATGGAACTGTTTCGATCGTTACTTTTATTTTAGCATTTGGCATGCCTACTTGATGCAATAATTGATTTACATTTTTAGTGAATGGGGCAACCTGTTTATTTCGTTGATCGCTTAAGCCATTAGCTAGTTTTTTAACAAGCTTTGCTTCATCTGCAACCTTTTGTGTAAGCTGTGTAATGGTATCTTCTAAATTGAATACTGCTTCTAATTCTTTTTCTAATTGAGTTTGAATTGTAAGTAATTCGGCAGTACTTTGTACCTTATGTTTTTTCTGCAAGCTATATCCTTGAGAAAGGCGCTCTTGAAAAGTAGTAATTTTATTTTCGTCAAAATCAATTTTATCCTGCCAAGTACTCAACTCGCTAGCGATATCCGCTAATTCAATTTGTGCAGCTTTTAAACGCAGTAATAATTCTTCAAAATCAGGCTGCCATTTTACAATAGACTCTAGGGTATGGCCAATTTGTTTTACTTGTTGTACAATAGGATTATCTGAGTGTTCTAACTGCTGCACACTTTGATCAAGTTGTGCTTTTATTTGAACAGCGTTTTCTAAAAACTTCAATTCTTTCTCAATCTCTTCTAATTCGTTCTCTTGTAAATTTAATTCCGTTAATTCCTCTAATAAGTGTTTGTTATAACTTTCGGTTTTATCGAATGCTTCTTTTTGAGCAATGTAGCTTTGCAATTTTCTTTCATGCTCCTTCCAACTATGGTAGGCAGTTTGATAAACCACTACGTCTTTTTGTAAACTAGCTAACGCATCAATTACAGTTCGTTGAAAATCGGTATCCCCAAGGGTTAAGGTATCAAATTGTTGATGCAAGTCCACTAATTGGCTAGTAAGTTGCTTTAGTTCGTTTAGGTTAATAGGGGTGTCATTGATAAATGCTCTTGATTTTCCTTGTGCACTAATTTCTCTCCTTATAATAAGCTCGTCAGATAAATCAATTTCGTTAGCTTCAAAAAATGCAGTGTATTGTTCTTTGTTCGTTAATTGGAATGTGCCTTCAATAAAACATTTTTTATCGGCGTTTCTGCATACGGTACTTTCGGCACGGTCGCCTAATATTAATCCTAAAGCACCCATAATGATACTTTTACCTGCACCAGTTTCACCTGTGATCACAGATAATTGTGAGGATAGATCAATACTTAAATGATCTATTAAAATATAATTCTGTATTTCTAATTTGTTTAACATCGCTATGGCAATATACAATATTATTTAGGATCTTATTGTTTAACACATCTTTGAATACCAGATTTTGCTTTTTGATCCAAGGAGTTTTTAAAAGCATGGTCTTTCATTTCGATACATTGGTGATAATATTCTACTGCCTTAGAAAATTGTCGTTGAGATTCATAAATCATTCCAATTTGTAAAGCAGCTCTTGCAGCAAAATATTCTGGCTGATGTTCCCCTTTTTCAATGGCCGATTTGTAAAATCGAATGGCCAATTCATCCTGGTTCATTAAGTCATAAATACGACCTAATCGATAAGCAAATTCGGTCTTATCGGCATCGGCGGTAAAGTCATTGCTTGTTTTGCCAGCAAGCATATTTAAGGCCTGGCTTTGGTAACCACCATCACTCAATAAACGCGCTTTAAGCAAAATAGGATTTGGCCATCCCCCTTTCTTTGCACTTTGATAAGCTTGTTTGTCAGCATCGGTAATTTGATTGCCCATTCTTAACACATTTGCTCTATAAGCTTCGGCTTTTTTCATATCGCCTTGTATATAGGCGATCCAAGACAATCTTTCATATGCATCTTTTACATAAAATTTGCCTTTAAAATTTTGAACGAAATCCGTTAAAGATTTTTGTGCTTTATCGAATTTTAGTTCATTGATATAAGCATAGCCTAATTCTAAATTCCAAAAAGGAAGGGGAAGATAAGCATCTGAATTTTCCATTTGCTGCACAATATTCAAAGCCTTATTGGACTGCTGATGGTTCAAATACAAATTTGCTGCCATGTAGGCGTGCATTTGATTCTTTTTAAAATCATAGGGAGTAGATTCAATAAATGCAAATGCTTTTTTTTGATTGCCTTCAAAGTTCATTATCAAATAAGGATATACGAATAAGGCTTCGTTACGACAACGCTTACTATACTCGTCATTGCTATTAATGTATTTTAAAACCATTGCATTGCCTTCGCTAATTTTTCCAGTCATGCCTAAGATATTGGCCATCCATTGATAACCTTTCGGAATGGTGCCAACCACTGTGCTCATGATGCCAAAATAAACATCATTGGGTGTAAAGTTGGGGTAGGCCTTTCGGTTTTCTTTAAATAATATATAGGCTTTTCTAAAATCCAAAGCAGCTTCCCAGTTCTTGTCGAATCGAAGGGCCGACAAGGATTTATGTAAATGCGCTAATCCTAAACTATATAAATAATATGGAGTGTTCTTTGGTCCTGATTCAAATAGTTGAATTCGTTTTTCAAACTGAGGGTAAATTTTTTCATATTCGCTTGCATCTTCATTTAAAAACAATTCATAAAAATCGGCATAGCTTTCTAATAAGGAAAGGGATAAATTTCCTGGTGCTAATTTTTTTTCGACTGCAATGGCTTTTCTAGCTTCCGGAATTTTAAGCGACGTGATGGCTTCATATGTTTGCTGCACTTTGTCGTTCCACTGGTATTGTAATTGGGCATTTACAGTGCTCCCAAAAACAAGTAGTGTCGTAATAAACAAAAATAGCTTTCTCATGATTGTAAAAATAAAGAAAGGGTAGCTGTTGGGCTACCCTTTATAGGAATATTTTTAAGAAAGATATTCAGTGTCTGTGACTATTCTGCTTCTTGCTCAACTAAGATTCTTCCGCAGTTCTCACATACGATGATCTTTTTGTGTAAGCGAATTTCACTTTGACGTTGAGGAGGGATGGCGTTAAAACAACCACCACAAGCATCTCTTTCAACAGTAACAACAGCTAAACCATTGCGGTAGCTGTTACGAATACGGTCGTAGCTATACAATAAACGCTCGTCAATATGGGCTCTTGCTTCTGAGCTCTTAGCTCTTAATTCTTTCTCCTCAATTTCAGTATCAGCAATGATTTTCTCTAATTCTTCTTTCTTGTGGTTTAAAACGCCTTCTTTAACAGCGATCGTTTTCTTAGCATTATCCAAAGTTTTCACTTTCTCAGCTAATTCTTCATTGGCATCACGGATATGTTTTTCACAAAGTTTGATTTCTAAACCTTGCATTTCGATTTCCTTATTGATGGCTTCAAATTCACGATTGTTTTTAACGTTATCGCTTTGTTGCTCATATTTAGCTAATAAAGCTTCGCTTTCTTTGATTGCGGCTTTTTTAGATTCGATGAATTCAGTGATACCATTAATTTCTTCTTCCACTCTAGTTTGTCTGTTGACTAAACCTAGAACTTCGTCTTCTAAATCTTTTACTTCCATTGGTAATTCACCACGTAGAATTTCAATCTGATCGATACTGCTATCAATAGTTTGAAGTTTGTAAAGATTTACTAATTTTTCTTCTACTGAAAAGTCTTTGACTGATGCCATATTTCAAGTTTATTTAAAGTATGTTATAGGTTGTGTACACACCAAGGATTGGAGGACGGCAAAGGTAGGGAATTTACCCGTTAAATGAGCAATAATTAGCTCCGAAACCCATTGTTCGCTCTCCCCATGCCCAATATCCACTAATAGTAGCTGCCCATCCGCCTCAAAAAAATCATGGTATTTAAGGTCGGAAGTAATAAAACAGTCCATTTGTTGTGCTTTAGCCTCCACAATAAGGAAACTCCCGGAGCCTCCACATAAGGCAATGTTTTTCAATGGTTTACCCGTAAAAGGCGTATGCTTAATGACCGATAAATTAAACTTTTCCTTCATCCAATTTAGGAATTCAGCCTCATCCGTTTCCAAGGGAAGCTCCCCTTTTAAGCCCGAGCCAACCGGAGTGCCGTTTTGGTCAAAAAGACCAGGTTTGGGTGCCAAAATTTGTCTATTTTCCAAATGAAGGCGGTCGGCCAAGGTTTTATTCACCCCATTTAAGATGCTGTCCAAATTGGTATGAATAGCGTACAAAGCAATATTATGTTGGATGGCTTTGCGAACGGTTCGAGCCACATAGCTATTTTCGTTGAATTGTTTAATGCCTTTAAAAATAATAGGGTGGTGGCTTACAATTAAGTTGCATCCTTTTTCAAGGGCTTCCTCAATGACCGCTTCGGTACAATCCAAGGAGCACAAAACACCTGTGCAATTCATTTCGGGGTTGCCTACTAAAAGACCGCAGTTGTCATAATCCTCTTGAAAATGAAGGGGTGCCCAATTTTCAAGTTCCCTCGTAATTTGTCCAATTTGCATGTAGCTAAATTAAATATAAACAGCTGCTTACAGAACTATTTTGTGTTAATATTGTTGATTATGCGTAAAAAAGAAAAAAGGATGGAGCAGATTTCAATATTTTGGTTTAGAAGAGACCTTCGTTTTGAAGACAATGTTGGATTATACCATGCATTGTACCAAGCAAAATTGCAGGGACATAAAGTGCTACCCATTTTTATTTTCGACAAAACGATCTTAGATAAATTAGAGGACAAAAAAGATCGTCGAGTTGATTTTATACATCGCGTAATAACAAACATGCATTCCACTTTAGTAGCCAAGGGAAAAACGATGCAAGTGGAATACGGCCAACCAATGGAAGTGTTTGAAAAATTATTAAAGCAATATTCAGTTATATCGGTGTACACCAATCACGACTATGAACCGAATGCAATGGAGCGTGATGCACAAATTCAGTCATTGCTCGAAAAAAATAAAATAGAATTTCACAGTTTTAAGGATCAAGTGATTTTTGAAAAAGACGAAGTAATAAAAGACGACGGCAAACCTTATACTGTTTACACACCCTATGCCAATAAATGGAGAACTTATTGGGCTAGTCATATTCCTAAAATACATCCATCCATTAAACTGATGGATTATTTTGTGGATAGTAAACCTTTGCCTATACCAGGTTTAAAAAACATTGGTTTTGAGCCAACCGATTTAGTTATACCACCAATGGAGTGGCAAGAAAGTTTAGTAAAAAAATACACGGACCAAAGAAATTTTCCAGCCATCAAAGGAACTACGCAATTAAGTGTGCACTTGCGTTTTGGAACCATATCGGTGCGACAATTAGCTTTAGATACACAGTCATTAAATAGTACTTATTTTAATGAATTGATTTGGCGTGATTTTTACCATATGATACTTTGGCATTTTCCACAAGTAGCAAAAGGGAAATCATTTAAGGCACAGTATGATTTTATTGAATGGCGCAATAATGAAAAAGAATTTAAAGCATGGTGTGAAGGTTGCACAGGTTATCCAATTGTAGACGCGGGTATGCGTGAATTGAATACAACTGGTTTTATGCATAATCGTGTGCGTATGATTGTGGCAAGTTTTTTAACCAAGCATTTATTAATAGATTGGCGCTGGGGAGAAGCGTATTTTGCTCAAAAATTATTGGATTTTGATTTATCTGCCAACAATGGAGGTTGGCAATGGGCCAGTGGAAGTGGATGTGATGCGGCACCTTATTTTAGAGTGTTCAATCCTCGTTTACAAACTGAAAAATTCGACAAGGATTTAAAATATATACGTAAGTGGGTACCTGAATTAGACAGTCCTAATTATCCTAAACCAATTGTGGTACATGAAGATGCAAGGGTGCGTGTATTAGCAGCATACGCAAAGGCTTTGAAGCCTTAAGCGTTTAAATTGCTCCACACTTTTTCCAATTGTTG
This sequence comes from Bacteroidota bacterium, assembly GCA_947454025.1. Lineage (GTDB taxonomy): Bacteria > Bacteroidota > Bacteroidia > Chitinophagales > Chitinophagaceae > Sediminibacterium. Next base: position 7,754 of record CANGIZ010000062.1, read on the forward strand.
AATTGCTTTTTTGCCATCTACACCCATGTCAATGCTAAAGTCGTTAACATACAAGTCAATATGCTGGCGCATTACTTGTTCCGACATTTCTTGTGAGTGACATTTAACAAATTCAGGTAGTGTATCGTAACTATTTTTAAAAGCATATTCAACACTTTCTTTAATCAGACTATCTATTAATTGAACTTCTTGTATTGGCAAATCATTACGCATAATAATGCCACCCAAAGGAATGGGTGCATTAAATGTTGCTTCAAAATAAGTGCCTAAGTCTACCCATTTACTCAATCCTTTTTGAGCATATGTAAAACGGTTTTCATGAATAATTACACCGGCATCCACTTTGCCCGACAATACTGCATCTTCAATTTCATTAAACACTAAAAATTGCTTGTTTTTCACATTTGGGAACGCTAAACTAAATAATAAATGTGCCGTTGTGTTTACTCCAGGGATTGCCACCGTCATGGTGTCGGCATTAGGTTTGCCATGTTCACGTGAAGGATCCTGTTTGTAAATTAATAAAGGGCCTACACCTTTTCCTAAAGCACCACCTGCATTTAATAAATGATAATTATTTTTTACTAAGGGCCAAACACCATAACTGATTTTTGAAATAGGGAGCTTGCCCTGTAAAGCCCATTCGTTAAGGGTTTGCACGTCTTCCAAATGCAAATTAAAGGTATAGCCTTTTGTGTCAATTTTATGATTTACTAAAGCATCAAAAATAAAAGTATCATTAGGGCAGGGCGAAAATCCCAAATCAAGTACAGGCATCTTAAGCGATTTTATAAAGTGCATCTAAATATTCCAATAAAGTTTCGTTCAAATTGTAAATCGCTTCTTGCATTTTCCATTTAGATTTATCACGCTCACCAACATAGTTACTTACAGCACGCAATTGAATAAAAGGAATCGTTAAGTCACGACCTATATAATGCAAACTAGCGCCTTCCATAGATTCAAGAACGGCTTTATATCTTCCACTATACAATTCTATTTTTGATTTATCGGTGCTGATGGTATTTACAGTCACTGCTTTTTTTGTTGGCAGGTTCAACACATTGAATTGATTTAGCCATGGATTTGGCAAACTTTTTTTCTCATATGGAGGATCATTTGGTTTGTCAAATTTCATATCGAATAAATCTTTCCATACTTTATTTTCCATTACACCAATATCTCCAGCAAAATCATCTTTCACTGTAAATACTTTACCTAAAGGAACTTTTTTATCAAAGCAACCTGCAATGCCAACCTGTATAATTAAAGTAGGCGTTTCCTGCGTAAACATTTTCATAATGGAAACGCTTGAAGCCAACATGCCAATGCCAGACTCGTGAAATCCAACCGAAAATTGTTTACTGTTGCCTACATATTTAGGGTTAATTTTTTGAAAACTCGGCATCCATTCGCCATGGGTAGCTGCTGTAATGATTACTCTCATACTTCAAAGGTCGGTAAAGGGGACTAAAAAATGGGTTCTTCCTTTCAAAATTATATCTTTGCAAAAAATAGCGTTGACCCAATGGTATATTTAACAAGAGTAGAGCATTTTAATGCTGCACATAAATTGGCCAATCCAAATTGGTCAAAGGAGAAGAATGAAGAAGTGTTTGGCGTATGTGCCAACGAAAATTGGCATGGGCATAACTATGAATTATTGGTCACTATTAAAGGCAAGCCGCATCCTGAAACGGGATTCTTATATGATGTAAAAAAACTAAGCATATTGATAAAAAAATATGTAATTGACGAACTAGACCATAAGAATTTGAATATGGATGTACCTTTTATGGAAGGGCAATTATGTAGTACCGAAAACCTGGCCATTGCCATTTGGAACCAACTAACCCCACATATTCCTGCCGAAGTACAGTTGCATTGCATTAAATTATACGAGACTCCCCGCATTTTTGTTGAATATTTTGGCGAATAATAGGCCTAAAAGTTAAAATGTTTAATTATTTCACAAAAAGATTAAACATTATGCTTCCATCTGCGTTATTAATAACGTAACTTTATTCTCTTAATTTAATTTGGAAGCATGGAACATAAAGTAGCAGTATTCAGAAAAGAGCATTTTAATGCTGCGCACCGATTGTTTTGTGCTGACTGGTCGGACGACAAAAACAAACAAGTTTTTGGAGCCTGTTCTAATCCAAATTATCATGGTCACAACTATGAATTGGTTGTTCAAGTAAATGGTGTTCCGGATCCCATTACAGGATTCGTAATCAATACCAAGGACTTAAGCACAATTGTAGAGGAAGAAGTGAAAAGTCGTTTTGACCACAAAAATTTAAACTTAGATACCGATTTTTTTAAAACATTAAATCCAACAGCAGAAAATATTGCAATTGTGATTTATAATTTATTAAGACCACGTATCTCTGAAACACTTGATTTAAAAATACGTCTGTATGAAACAGAAAGAAACTTTGTCGACTACCCCGCTTAAGGAGGAAAAGTTGGCCCTAGACAATTTGTTGATTGAAGAAATGGGTGATCAGCATAAAGCAAGTTCGGTAGATACACCCATGCGTGCCGATGCTTTTGATATGACTGACGATGAAAAAATTGCAGCTATTGAGCCACATTTCAGAGCTATTATGGAAATTTTAGGAATGGATTTGCGTGACGATAGTTTACGTGGAACTCCATTGCGTGTAGCAAAAATGTATGTGAAAGAATTGTTCCAAGGATTGAATCCTGCGAACATGCCAAGCATGACTTTGTTTGATAACAAATTCCAGTACAATGAAATGTTGGTGGAAAAGAACATTAATTTTTACACCAACTGTGAGCACCATTTTGTGCCTTTCTTTGGTAAAGCACATGTTGCATACATAAGCAGCGGCAAAGTAATTGGATTGAGTAAACTGAATCGCTTAGTTGAATATTTTTCTAAACGCCCACAGGTACAAGAGCGTTTAACCATGCAAGTAGGAAAGGCATTACAAACTGTATTGCAAACACAGGATGTTGCTATTATGATGGATGCAAAGCATTTATGCGTTTCTAGTCGTGGTGTAAAAGACGATAGTTCCAATACCATTACTAGTTTTTTTGGCGGTAAATTTCAAGAAGAGCAAACCAAAATGGAATTTTTAAAGTATATCGAAATCAACGATAAATAAAAAAGTTAGTTATTAGTGTCGGGTTAGTTTTAGTACAGGCAGCGTGAAAACGCTGCCTTTTTTATATTTAAAAATTATTATGTTATTTTTGATCTCTTAAAATGATTGCTATGTCTAAACACGCTTACGTATTTCCGGGTCAAGGAAGTCAGTTTTCAGGAATGGGTAAAAACTTGTACGAGCAAAATGAAGCTGCGAAAGCTTTGTTTGAAAAAGCCAATGAAATTTTAGGTTTCCGTATTAGTGATATAATGTTTGAAGGAACCGATGAGCAATTAAAACAAACCAATGTAACGCAACCAGCAGTATTTATACATTCTGTAATTGCATACTTAACAATGCCACAAGTAGTTCCAGACATGGTGGCTGGACATTCTTTAGGAGAGTTTAGTGCATTAGTTGCTAATAAGACATTGAGTTTTGAAGATGCATTGCGATTGGTAAGTATTCGTGCAAAAGCAATGCAGGCTGCTTGTGAAATTCAACCTTCCACCATGGCTGCAGTGTTAGCTTTGGCCGATGAAAAAGTAGAAGAAGTTTGTGCAACAGTAGCGAAGGAAACAGGAGAAGTAGTTGTAGCAGCGAATTA
>CANGIZ010000063.1 GCA_947454025.1 Bacteroidota bacterium
CCATCATTAACGTAATATTGCATCCCGCCTGGATAACTAGCTTATCCGAATAATAATGCCCAGATGGCGGAACTGGTAGACGCGCTAGACTCAAAATCTGGTTATCGCAAGGTAGTGCAGGTTCGATTCCTGTTCTGGGCACAAACCCTGTCACGAAAGTGACGGGGTTTTTTTATGCGAGTCGCGAAACAAGCTTGCTTGATTGAGCGAACGAGCATTAAAAAACACAACGAAATGCGAAGCATTTTGTTGAAAGGGTTTGGGTACGCCCGCCATTTAGGAAGACGTTTTGAACGTAGTGAAAAACGGCAGTCCTGAATTAAAGGGTTTAGGTACGACTTTCTGTTTTATAAATCCTCAGGCTTAATATGAATAATTTTTCCATCAATAGAAACTACTAATGGCGTATTTGTTTTTTTGTGTGAATCAATAATATCAGCTTTTACTTTATCCATACTAGCTAATATTATTTTAGCGTCTTTACTTAATTCAATATTCTGAATTATTTTTTTCGATTTAGCATTTCCCATTTTTCCGGATTTATTATGTAAAAACTTGATGAATTAGTTTTAACTGCAAATAACTCAAAATCAACATAGGTGTTATCAAAAATTAAATATTCATTTACTAAAAGGTATATAAATATTTAGCAAGTTCTCAACAAGAAATACGTTCGGATAAAGTCTAAACTACTTACCCCTCCGCTAACTTAATATTTTCTATACCTTTTAATAATGCATCTGGATTAAAGGAGATACTATCAATACCACACTCCACTAAAAATTGAGCAAACTCTGGAAAATCACTTGGGGCCTGTCCACATAATCCAATTTTAACGCCTGCTTTTTTAGCGCGTGAAATAACTGTTGCAATCATTTCTTTAGCAGCTTCATTTTGTTCACTAAATAAATTGCTAATAATAGATGAATCTCTATCTATTCCCAAAGTGAGTTGTGTTAAATCATTTGAACCAATTGAAAAACCATCAAATATTTTAGCAAATTTTTCAGCAAGTATCACATTACTAGGTATTTCGGCCATTACATAAATCTCCAAACCATTTACTTTTTGTTCCAAACCGTATTGTTTCATGATCGCAACCACTTTTTCCCCTTCCTCCAAAGTTCTACAAAAAGGAATCATCACTTTTACATTGGTTAAGCCCATTTCCTCGCGCACTTTTTTTATGGCTTCACATTCTAATTTAAACCCATCTTTATATTGTTCATGATAATACCTAGAAGCACCTCTAAAACCTAACATTGGATTTTCTTCCTTGGGTTCAAATGGGGCACCTCCAATTAAATTGGCATACTCATTGGTTTTAAAATCACTCATTCTAACAATCACTTCCTTAGGATAAAAAGCTGCAGCAATTGTAGCAACCCCTTCCGCTAATTTGTCTACGAAATATTTTTTCTTGTCAGGGTATTGATGTGTAATGGAAGCTATTTTAGCTTTAGCACTGGCATCTTGTAATGTATCATAATTAACTAGCGCCATAGGATGTATTTGAACCGCATGTGTAATGATAAATTCAATACGCATTAATCCAACACCATCATTTGGGTAAAATGATAACTGAAAAGCTTTGTCTGGATCTCCAACAATTAACATGGCTTTGGTGTGCTTAGGTTTATGCATGGCAGAAAAATCAAGGATCGTTTCTTTGTATTCAACAGTACCTCTATACACAAACCCTACTTTACCTTCACTGCAGGAAACAGTTATTGTTTCACCGTCCTTTATTTGTTCCGTAGCATTACCACACCCCACAATGGCTGGCACACCTAACTCCCTGGCAACAATTGATGCATGACTAGTTCTCCCCCCTTTATTGGTAATAATCGCAGCAGCATTTTTCAATATAGGATCCCAGTCAGGACTCGTAGTATCTGTTACTAAAATCTCACCTGGTTTTAATTTATCGGATTCAGCAGGGCTTTTTAAAATACGCACAATGCCAGTTGCCATTTTGGATCCTACAGCCTCTCCTTCAACAATGCGCTCCCCTTTGTTTATTAACTTATATTCTTTTTGCAATAATGGATTGTGTTGTGAATGTACGGTCTCAGGCCTTGCTTGAATAATATACATTTCATTGGTGTATCCATCTTTTGCCCATTCTATATCCATTGGTTTATTATAATGCGCTTCTATAATCAATGCCCACTTTGCGAGCGTAGTAATTTCATGGTCATCTATTACAAACACATCTTGTTTCTCTTTAGGTGTTGCTATATTTATAATTGAATTTTTACTAATGATCGTATCCTCATTATTGTAAATCATTGTCAATTCTTTCGTTCCTAAATTCTTTTGAAGAATTGCATTTTTACCTAGTTCCAAGGTTGGTTTAAAAACAATAAATTCATCTGGCGTGATGCTACCTTGCACAATATTTTCTCCCAATCCCCATACACCACTAATATGTACAACATCTCTAAAGCCAGACTCCGGCTCTAATGTAAATATGATACCTGAAGATGATTGATCAGATCTTACCATTTTTTGAACCCCCACCGACAATAATACTTTATCATGTTCAAAACCATTGTCCTCTCTATATTTAATAGCTCGGTCGGTATATAATGAAACAAAACATTTTTTAAAAGCAATAAGCAGTGCAGCTTCCCCTTTGATATTTAAAAAAGATTCATGTTGTCCTGCAAAACTTGCATTGGGCAAATCCTCGGCAGTGGCGCTACTTCTTACCGCCACTTCAAAATAATCGCCATTACATAAAAATTTATAACTTTCTATTACTGCTGTTTCAATTGCTGTTGGAATGGCTGTTTGCTCAATTAAAGTTCTTGCTTGTTTCCCAATCTCTTTTAAATTAGCATAGGTCTTTCTATCTAACTGCTGTATTAATGAATTAAGTGATTCACCTAAATTATCTTTCGCTAAAAAATCCTTAAACGCTTCTGCTGTAGTTGCAAAACCATTAGGCACTTTAATACCTTTTGCAGAAAGTTTGGCATACATTTCACCTAATGATGCATTCTTACCCCCAACAACAGGAACATCGTTGATAGAAATGTCCAAAAATTGCTTAATATAATTTTTCATAATTCAATAAATATAGGTTTCATTAGCAATTTAACTAATATATATTATCTAGTCAATGATATATATCAATAAAAATGCCCGTCTACATTGACAGGCATTCCTTTATTGAAACAAAAACTTAATTAGTTACTACTTACCACTTTACTTGTACTTCGGTATAAATATTGCTCGTAAATATGTCTTCGAGCAAAACGGTCAGGCGTATCAGAATTTACCAATTTTACATAAATGGCCTTAGGGACACCATAGTATTCATATTCATTGCCATCCGAAAATACAACTCTTAAAATCTCCGACTTAAATTCAAAGTCATTGATACTTGACTCAGAAATCGTAGCTGTATATTCAGCTTTGGTAGCTTCATGTGTTTCGGGATGTACACTCACTAAAAAATGATAAGAAGCAATCAATTTGGTAGATTTCTCTTCCGCAGCCTTTTTAGCCTCCTCGCTCTCTTGAAACTTGTCAGGATGCCATTCCATCATAATTTTACGATATACCTTCTTTAAATCACTTAAAGTTGCTTTATCGTCTACTCCTAAAATGGCTCTATGCCTGTCAATTCGTTTCATTTTTCTATTTATAAGCGGCAAAAGTACAAATTATACTTAACATAATGAAAATTGAGCCCTTTTACTTCTTTAAATACAAGGTAGTTGAATCAACTTTTGCATGCTTATTGATATCTTTCTGTAGACTATCAATAGATGCAATAATAAACTTTGCCTGTGCATGCGGAATATTGCTTTCATCTACAATTTTTTTAATAGTTTCCATATTTTTCCAATGAAACGAGATTTGATTTTCTGACAACTTAATTGAAATATACTTTTCTGCAGCAAATGACATTAATCCAAATACCAAGATGGCAATAAACAGTTTCTTCATGTTACTTTATTTGATTGTTAATTTTTTATGCATCGAACAGACAAACCAAATCCAATATCAATAGATGGACTATTCGGAATATCTATATTATTAGAATTATTTAAAAGCGAATAATAATTTGAATACACACCTGGAACAATAGAAGTGGAAGTCCAAAAATTACCCGAAAATCCTAATCCCACAAAGCTTCCTAGGTAATCTACATATCCACCTGGCAATCCAGTAAACCCACTTATGTTTGTTACATTTGAATTTTGGCCAATCCAGTGTTTTGATCCTTGTTCTTTCATCTTACCACCGGCAATAGCATTTCCACCTAAATAATTGGATAATAGTTGTACTTCATTTCTGGAAGGCACATGCCATCCAGCAGGAGCTAATCCTCTACTATCATTAACTGCGAACCAATTATACAATTTACCATAACTTACTGCATTGGCTACTGAATCTTCATCATAATAAATGTAGGCTCCAATGCCATTCGCGCTAGCATTTGCAAAATCCGCCGCACTGGTTGCTCTATAAATTTTATCCCCATTGGCATAGGTTGTTATATCTAAATTTTTAGTCGACCATTTTTGAGACCCTACAATTGTATAATCTGGAATAGACAATGTCATTGCATTCCAAGTTGTTCCATTAAAAATTTGAAGTTCTCCTAAACCAGACAAGCCACAATCAGTACACCAAATCATTAATCCAGCAACAGGTGAATTAATATTATTTTTTTCAATTTCTAACATTCTTGGTGGTAAAAAACCTTTTGTTGTAGAATTAATTTCAAGTGCAGCCGAATTTGTAGTTGAATTTGATCCGATATTCAAAGCTGTAGCAGAAATTTTACCATCTGCAATAATATTCCCATAAGATTGAATATAACCACTTGCTACAATATTCAAATTTGCTAAAATATTACCATTTGCCTGGATATTACCATTTGGATATAATTCAAAATTTGCTTGTCCACCAAAAGTTGCTCCAATAAAAAGTTTCTTATCATTCCCGTTTGAAAATGATTTTAAAGCAACGTCACCTTGTTCAGTTCCAAAAAAGAACTGATTTGATGCTCCAGCTATTCCATACTCAGCTCCCCCGCCGTCATTTCCTATTCTTAACCATGTAGGTGCATCTAAATAATTTTGATGCAAAAATATTCCCGGATAATTTCCATCATTATATATATTTAAAGTTGAAAGATTATCAATACCACTTGTATTGGGTTGCCAACTTGCGCCACCATACCCATCTTCAGTTAGAACATAACCGGAATTTCCTGAAGGTATTGGAAGAATGTCTGATAAATAAGTATTGTTATAATACTCATCCGTAAAAACAATTGTTCCATATGCAGGCATTTGTAAATCACCAGAATTATTAAAATACCAACGATAGTCATAACTATTTACATCATCATTTAACCTAAAATAGATATTATCTTCGGAGACTTCAACTCTAGAAAATCTAGAAACATTATAAGCATCTTCCCATAATAACCTAGATGAACCATTCCCATTTGAGTACAAAGTGATAGTACTCTCAGGTTCACTATTACTTATGGTAGTATGCGTGTCACTTTCAGACCATGCCTGAATTTTAATTTTAGCATTGTCATTTCCAAATATTACTGGATCTATATTTAAATTTTGAGGATCATTATATGTTGAAATTATTGTATTATCGTAAATTGAAAAATTTCCCCTACTTGACGAACTTAAAACCCAGCTTGCTCCTCCATACCCATCTTCAGTTAACACATAACCAACATTACCAGTTGGAATTGGCAGTATGTCTGACAAATAGTTTTGATTAGTTCCATCTGAAAAAACAATTGTACCATAATTAGGCAATAGTAAGTCTCCACTTCTATTAAAAGTCCATTCAGCAATTTTACCATACCCATCTTCCCATGATTGCACTTTAGTCCCTTCTATATCTGTTTTAACAATATTATAATTTGTGGCAAGTGAGGGGTCTGAGAATTTTATTTCTGAAATTGTCTTGTTAGAACCATTACCAAGTACTGAATTTCCATTATAATCAAGAATATCTCCACCTTCTGGCATTATCAACTTTCCATCAGTCCCAAAAATCCAAGATTGAAAATGATTTGATAAACTATTGTTGTTGTCATAATAGTTTATATAAGTCCCAGAACCTTCTACACTAACTTCACTTAACCCTGTACTTGTGCCAGGCGTTCCATACCAACCCAAAATAACTCTAGCATTATTACTAGCAGTTAATTGAATGCTTTGTTCGATATTATTATTTCGTAACACTAATGGTGCATTTTCATAAGATCGACTTTCTAAACTCAAATTGATTCTATCATTACCAATGATAATAGGATTTGTATTGGTTTGAGTATTATTAGTTGCAATAATATTATTATTAGTAATATTAAATTTACCAGTACTAGGAATTACAGGTTTATTATTGATAAAATCTAATTTTGTATTATCTGTTTGCAACCAGTCACTTTTTATTTGTGCTAATGGTATAATTGGTTTATTCGTCAAATCATTGTAAGAGCCACTGAATAAATTAGGCTTGCCAATTAAATCTGTATATACCCCTGAAAATAATGTTGGTTTATTTGCTAGGTCTGAATAAGAGCCACTAAACAAAGTAGGCTTATCACTTAAATCATAATAAGACCCTGAAAATATAAAAGGCTTATTTATTAAGTCATTATAATTACCACTAAATAAAATTGGCTTTCCAATTAAGTCAGCATATGCTCCTGAAAATATATTTGGTTTATTAGTCAGATCTAAATAACTACCTCCAAACAAATTAGGTTTACCAGTTAAATCAGAAAATGCACCAGAAAATAGAGATGGCTTGTTGGTCAAGTCATTATAACTACCACTAAAAAATCCAGATACTCCAAGTTTTGTTTTAATTGAAGTAGCTGATTCATCTCCTGTATTAATACCAGATAAATTTGCAACTGCCTGATTAGTTGTTCTTAAACCGTCAGTTGAGGATTTTAATTGACTTGGAGTAACATATATGCTTAAACTATCTGAGATATTTAATTTAGTGTTAAATCCTTTTACGTTTTCAGCAAACAATGCGTGAGGTACAGACCCGATCAAACTTGTGCCCAATTCAATCCAATCTTTAGTATAATCCCAATTTTCAATAGGAGCCGCCGGAGTTATGGAAATTCTAATTTTAAGATAAAATGGCAGTAAAGACCAATCAATTGCATCCATATTAACTACTATTCCTCCAACACGTACACCTTGACCTAAATTAATGTCAAAAACACCCGTATTATCGGTAGTAACTTTGAATTCCTCTGTTAAGAGTACTGTACCATTACTGCCATTTTGTAGAATACTTGCTTGTATAAATATAACTCTATCTTTTGCAGGATTATTGTAAGAATCTCTTGCAAGTGCTTGAAAATGAATGCTAGTATTTGAACCTTGAGCAATAATCGACCTACTACTACAAACCAAACAAAAAATTAATAGGAGCTTAAAAAATGATTGACGTATAAATGAGTGCATAATACTTTACAATTACTGCCAAATTACTTTTTGACAATCAAATTGTACTTAATATAATTGCAAACAATGTCTTTATAAACGTTAAAAAGACAAAAAAATGGGTAATTACCTAAATTTAAGCTTCTTGATTGTTATTCAAGCTAGTAAAATATTCAGAAGGAGTCATTTTATATATTTTATTAAAGGCATTATAAAATGTACTCCTTGACTTAAAACCTGCATCAAAGGCAATTGATTCAATAGTATAATGATTCAGTTGATGATTTTGATACCTAGTAATAAGATACTCGATCCGATATTTATTTACAAAATCATTAAATCGACACTTATAATGATTATTTATAATGTATGATATTTCCCTTATTGAAACTTGAATGGCAATTGAAACATGACCTATTGTAAGATTTTTATTTAAGAAAGGCAGTTCATTGTAAAAATAGTCATCAATCTTATTAATTTCATAAGTATAATCCTCTTCAATAAATGGAAGTTTTGCCACATCTTCGTTTAATACATTTCGCTCAACATCTTTATATTTTATAAAAGGCAATCCGTCAAGAATGCTGGGGTGTGTAACCAAATAGCTACTAATTACTAAAAAACTAGCTGAAATTAATAATCCTGGAAAATAATTGACAAATCCAGAAATAAAAATCGTGTTAAAAATAACTACTAAAATTGTTAAAAGAACAAATGCAATTACAAAAAATGTAGAAGCCCATGTAAAGATCTTTAGCCATTTAATAATTGCTTTAATTTGATTCTCAACTAAAGTGTTACTATTTTCTTTATTGTACTTTATTATCAACCTCCATTGGAAAATTAAATAAATAAGTGTTTGTAAAGTCCTAAAAATATAGGTATATGATTCCGGAATAATACCAGAATTGTATTTATAAGTAAGATTGATATCTTTTGAAGCAGCTACAACAATTAATCTTTTTACATTTATAGGTAATAAATAAAATGGCAAATAATTTATGATGAAGAAAAGAAAAGGTATTAAATGCCATATATCGTTATTAGAAAATCTTTTCTCATTATACAATACAGCTCTAACATATAGATAAGTTAATACAGGGAATAAAAAATTAAATGGCGCTGCCGTTTTATAAATATGTGGCACTTCGACAATCCAACCTGAATAAATAAGTAAATAAACGATAACAGCCCATGCTTCAAAAAGAAAGAAAACAGAAAGCAAATAATCCGCATAACTTCTTAATGCACCTTCTTTTAATAATAGAACATACACAGTAAGTAAAGCACAGAATACACTTCCTAAATAAATAACTTCAATCATTGAACTTGTAAAATATAAAAAAAGAGGCCAATTTGCCTCTTTTTTTGGTATTATTTCAACTTATTCTTTTCCTATCCTAATAAAGTACACTACCTCATTATGCGTCATATCGGTTGACAACATCACTTGTTGACGACGACCCGACTTTTCAGTAATAAACATCACTGCTGTATTAGGTGGTTCAATACCTAAATTTTCAGCAACCATCACCAATTCATTATTTTTCTTGTTTTTATCAACTTTCAACATGAATTTAATTGGCTTGTTCACTTTCAACTCTTGACGATCAACCACAATTCGATTATTGTATATTACCGACACTGAATCCTTGTCATGAATACCATTATCATACAATTCAACAGTCACAGAATCTGAACTTACATAAATATCAATTGGTTTTTTATTGATACGTTTAGTTAAATACTCAACGATACGTTCTTGTTCTTTTTTCAATTTTGCCAACGAATCTAACGCTTTAATAATCTCAGCTTTACTCATCTCTTCATCCACTTTGAAATCTGAAGGCTTTGCGATTATGATAGCATTTTGATTGGTCTTTACTGAATCTTTCTTGATAATTGGCTTAACTATAACATTCGCAACAGTGTCTTTCTTTACAACAGATTTCGTAATTACTTTAGCGACAGTGTCTTTAGCACGCTCTGTTAAAATAGTTTTAGAAAATTGTTTGGGCGCTGATGGGCCACTAATATTGCTAACTACATTATTGCTTTTTACAACTTGACTATTATTTTGAGTCAAACTAACAACAGTAGCTTTTTTAGGTACAGCAGGAACAACTTTAGTAATAGCAACTGTATCTTTCTTAACTATTGCCGGAACTACTGCTTTAACTAATACAGGTATTGTCGGCTTTACGACACTACTTGCATTATAAGTCGCATAATAACCAGCTCCTCTTTGCTTCTCCAATTTCGCCCAGTCGGTTTTTTTATTATCACTTAACACTACTTCTGCACGACGGTTATTTTGCTGTAATTGCTTCTTGTTTTTAGCATAACCTGTTGCGCATGGCGTGACATTGTACTTACTCGCATAACCATTCGTAATAAATCGGTTTTTACTTAATCCATGCTTTATTAAATAGCTAACAACCGCATTGCCTCTTTTAATAGATAATTGATGGTTGTATTTATAAGGACCTATGCAATCCGTAAACGCTCCAACTACGATATATACATTAGGTAATTTCTTTAACTTTATCAACAAGCTATCCAATACTAATTTCTCTTTAGGTGCGATCGTTGATTTATTAAACCCATAATGAACTATAAACTTAGTGGCTAAGCCATAGGCCGCTATACTATCTAACCTTCTTTGTTCCGCTAATGCCCAAATAGCTTGTAATGAGTCTGCCTTTTGTTTAGGACTTCGGCCATGAATACTAAATGCATATTCAAAATTCTTTTGATTAGGAACCGTAGCATAATCAATCGTTTCAAGCAAGCTATCCCCATTTAAAGTAATAAATTCATAATTACGATTGGGTTTCCCAGAAAAACGATACCTAGCTAAATCATCTGTTTTAATTGTATCTATTACTTTATCCGTAAGAATATCTTTTAATAATAAACTATGATTCGTAACCAAACTACCATCATTCTTATATGTCAATACTCCATTGATTGGATATGCAATAGGCAAATATTGCATTGACACAATGTCAAAATTGCCAGCTCTATTTGTGGTTAAAAAATAGTTATTAGCCATTTTCTTTAAACTCACTTCATCATTTGCAGAGTTTAATGGATAGCCCTGATTTGTTACTACTAATGAATTTGAAAAAGTAGATGTATAAATATCAAAACCTCCTAAACCGCCTACTCTATTAGAACTAAAAAATAAACTATCCCCTATTACAAATGGCCCTAATTCATCAGCAATACTATTAATATTACTGTCTAACTGTACTGGGGTTGTTTGCCAATTGTTTTCTTTAAAATTCACATAATAAATATCATACCCACCTTTCGTCCCTTTTTTGTCACTTGAAAAATACAATCTCGATAAATCATTGGAAATAAATGGATATAAATAGTTTGCATTTCTATCATCAAAAACAATTCGCTTCTTATGCTTTAATCTGCCATTTAATAAATTAGCTTGCCATAGTTCCCAATGACGTAATCCATTTAATTTTCTATTTGATTTCTTAGCATATATCAACAA
>CANGIZ010000064.1 GCA_947454025.1 Bacteroidota bacterium
AATTGGTGTTGAGTGGTCGTAACTTGTTAACCTTTACTAAATATGATGGTTTAGATCCAGAAATTAGTTCAGGTGCATCTAACTCTTCTTATGATAGAGGTGTTGACCATAGCACGATTCCAAATATGAAATCTTTCCAAGTTTCATTAAACCTTGGTTTCTAATTCTAACCTAATTAAAAAGTATAACAGATGAAAAGATCAAAATATTCAATACAAACAAGATCGTACAGCTTGTACATCTTGGCGGTCGCAGTCATCATGTTGGTTTCTAGTTCTTGTACGAAACAACTTGATGTAAAAGACCCGAACGACCCGACATTCGCGGGTAACGTAAACACCGAAGGCGGAATCGCCGCATACGCTAAAGGTAGCGTATACTGGAACGGATTTAACTACGGTGATGGTTGGTTAGGGGATAGCTATTTCTCATTACCTTGGGGTTACCGTGAACTAATGGGTGACGTTATAGGTGGTGGACAAGGTTCTAACAACCAAACTACAACTATGGGAGTTCCTGATAGTTTCGTAGCAGATCCAACTAATGCTGCTGCAACAACTTTCAAAAACACTTCACCTCAAGCAACTGGTATCATTCGTGGTTTTAACGACCCTGCTTCTACAGCAAATGGTAACAACGCTTTATATTATGAGTGGACGAACATGTACGCTATGATCAATGGTTGTAATACCGCACTTGAAAACTTAGGTGCTATTACTACATTGTCAGCTGACAAAGCAAAAACAGTTCAAGCTTGGGCATATTTTTGGAAAGGTTATGCGTATGCACAAATCGGTTCAATGTATTATGCTGGTTTGATCGAAGATAAATCTGCAACAATCAACAACAAATATGTTGATCATAATGCAATTATCGCTGAATCTAACAAACAATTGAATTTGGCTTTAACTACTTTGTCTGGTATTGGTAATCAAGGTGATTACAGTGCTATGATGACTCAGTTGATTCCTACTCAAAACCAAGTGGGTTTAGGTAAAGCGCCTTCAACTGCACAATTTATCAAAACCATAAACACTATGTTGGCTAGAAATATTGTGGTAAATAAATTAGCTCCTTTTGTAAATGGTAGCACAAGTGCAACGATTGCAAAAGCTTCTATTGCTCCAATGACTGCTGCTGATTGGGCTGCTGTAATTACTTATTGTAATGCAGGAATTGGTCAAGGCGACTATGTATTCACAGGTCGTACTTCTGGTACCAACTCATTCTTCTCTGCAACTTCTGGTACTGTTGCTGCAATCGCAGCATCTTCTAACCAAAACACTACTTATAAAGTATCTGAGCGTTTAGTAGCTAACTTCGGTGCAGGTGATGCACGTTTAGCAAACTTCACTGATGCAAATGGTACTTTCTATGGAGATGCAAATACAAACACTACTCGTTATAGTTTAGTGGATGGCGCTACAGCTGGTTTGACTGTTCCTGTTTTAGGTTCTCGTCAAGTTGGTAAGTTAGAAATTTACATTGGACCATCTTACGAAGAAAATGCTTTGATGTTAGCGGAAGCTAAAATCAGAACTGGTGATGTTGCTGGTGGTGTTACTTTAATTAACACTGTACGTACTTACCAAAAAGCGGGTGTTGCTGCATTAGCTACTTCAATCACTGCGACTCAAGCTTTAACTGAGTTAACTAAGGAAAGAGGTGCTGCACTTGCTTTCCGTGGTTTATCTTG
Source organism: Bacteroidota bacterium (assembly GCA_947454025.1). Lineage (GTDB taxonomy): Bacteria > Bacteroidota > Bacteroidia > Chitinophagales > Chitinophagaceae > Sediminibacterium. The sequence continues at coordinate 1,697 of CANGIZ010000064.1, forward strand.
GTTCGATGCAAGACGTTGGGGTTGGTCATACAGCACTGCAAATGGCGGTGGTCGTTATGGCGCTACTTTGATTTATAACAAAGTGGTTTACACTAACGCAACACTTAACTACAACTTTATGGACTATTGGGATGTACCAGGTGATGAAACTGGTAAAAATGCGCCTGCAACTGGTTCAGCTGCAGTAATTAATCCTAACTGGTAGTTTTATAATAACTAGTTTATATAGAAAGGCCCCGATAATTCGGGGCCTTTTTTATTCCCAAAACTCGGACTAGATTTTTGAATACGGGTTTCCGTATTTCCAGTTCTTTGCTTATCTTAACACAATGCAGGAAACAAAACAATTGGGTTTATGGACAAGTACTTCCTTAGTGGTTGGCAATATGATTGGAGCAGGTGTTTTTATGATGCCAGCAACCCTAGCTAGCTTTGGTGGGATTAGTTTAGTGGGTTGGGTATGCGCTTCAGTAGGTGCTTTTTTGTTATCCAAAGTGTTTGCTAATTTGTCTAAGTTAATGCCGGCTGCCGATGGCGGACCTTACGCCTATTCACAAAAAGGCTTGGGGGACTTTGCAGGTTTTTTAGTGGCTTGGTGTTATTTAGTTTCTGTTTGGTGCACCAATGCGGCCATCACCGTTTCATTTATTAGTGCCTTGAGTACTTTTATTCCTACTTTAGCATCCAATAGTTTATTGGCTGCATTTACCGGCTTGGCAACTATTTGGTTTTTGACATGGATCAATTCATTAGGTATTTTAACTTCGGGCATTCTACAATTAGTGACCACCATTTTAAAAATTGTACCGATTGTATTAATTGGCGTTGTAGGATTATTTTACATTCATTGGAATAATTTCTTGCCATTTAATACAAGCGGCACTTCCAATATTGCAGCAATTACTGCTACTACGACACTGACTTTTTTTGCATTTTTAGGCATTGAATGTGCAACCATACCTTCGGGTAGTGTAGCCAATTCGGCTGCCACGGTTGCTAAAGCAACAACACTCGGAACCCTTATTGCCACTATTGTTTATATATTAAGTACAGTAAGCATTATGGGTATGATACCAGCAGCACAATTAAAAACGAGTGTTACTCCATTTGCCGATGCGGCAATTATGATTTGGGGACAAGGCGCCCAGTATTGGGTAAGTGCAGGGGTGGCTATTGCTGCATTTGGTGCATTGAATGGCTATATATTAATCCAAGGCCAATTACCTGCTGCCATTGCTAATGACAAATTATTTCCAGCCCTATTTGCGCGTAAAAATAACAAAGGGGTGCCTGCACTTGGTATTGTAATTTCTAGCTTGTTTGTATCGGTATTTATGGCAATGAATTACACAAAGGGCTTGGTGGCTCAGTTTCAATTTTTAATTTTATTGACTACTTCTACCATTATCATCCCTTATGTATTTTGTACAGCCTCTTTTATCATATTAAGATTTAGAAAAAATTTCACACATAATATTGCAGCAATAATTGCTATTTTATTAGCAAGCTTAACTTTTGTATTTTGCATTTGGATTATGGTAGGGCTAGGTCAGGAAACCGTGTTTTGGGGATTCTTTCTCACTTTATTTTCGGTTCCTATTTATGTATTTGCTATAATCAAAAGAGGTAAATCACTAACCAATTAATTTAAAAATATGAGCGCGCATTCAGAATCAGGAAAGTTAAAAACCGTATTTATAAAAAAAGCTGCAGCAGCTTTTATTGATGATGCGCATATTTCAAAACATTGGGAAGCGCTTAATTATTTAGGCAAGCCCGAGATCAATAAAGCATTAGCAGAGTATGATGCATTTGAGAAAATATTTATAGAAAATGGAACCGAGGTTTTGTATTTCCCACAAGACGAAACCGTGAACATGGATTCCATATATTGTAGAGATGCTGCGATTGCTACCACCAAGGGCATGATTATTTGCAATATGGGTAAAGAAGGCCGTATTAAAGAACCTGCTGCAGAGCAACGTGCGTTTGAGGCAAATGGTATTCCAGTATTAGGAGTGATTACTGCACCAGGTACCGTAGAAGGAGGAGATGTTGCTTGGTTGGATGATAAAACATTGGCAGTGGGACATACCTATCGTACCAACGAAGAAGGGATCCGTCAATTGTCGGCATTGTTAGCCCCATTAGGTGTTTCTGTATTGCCAGTTTCAATGCCTCATTACAAAGGCCCATCAGATGTATTTCATTTAATGTCGGTTTTAAGTCCGGTTGACAATAATTTAGCAGTAGTGTATTCTCCTTTAATTCCAATTGTTTTTAGAAACGAATTGCTTTCGAGAGGTTTTGAATTAGTGGAAGTGCCGGAAGAAGAATTTGACAGTATGGGTTGTAATGTGTTGGCATTAGCGCCCCGTGTTTGTTTAATGGTAAAAGGAAATCCGATTACAAAATCAAGATTAGAAAAAGCAGGCTGCAAAGTTATTGAATACCAGGGTGCAGAAATTAGTGTAAAAGGTGGCGGTGGTCCAACTTGTTTAACACGACCCGTTTTAAGAGATTAGTAACTGCCCAAGTACAAGTGAAAAATTAATTTGTGAGATGCCAATCCCATAAAACAATCTCCCAATTAGCACCTACTTGTTCAATAATGCCAATAGTTTCAAAGCCCGATTTTTTATGCGCTTTAATGGAACGTTGATTTTCCTGTGAAATGTCGGTCACTAAATATTTAAATTGTTTGGAGTGAAGTTGTTGGTAATAAGTATACATATCTTGCACCAATCCAATGCCACGGTGTGTGCTACCAACGCAAAGCTGACCCACTAAAATATAATTTACCTCACTAAGTAATTGCTCTTTATATTCGATTGCATCTATTGTGTTAAATAAATGGTCTAGTTCATCGTGCTCGCCAAAAACCGACTTCGTTGTCACAATTACATAACCTACCACCTGTTCTCCTTCTTTGGCAATAATAGAAGGATGGGTGTCGTGCATTTTTTGCAATAACTCCAGCGAGTATTCTGAAGTTACAAATCCTTCTTTCATGGCTATCTCTTCGCCAATATTTTTTCTCAAATTGGCAATTTGCAAGTTTTTAAGTCCTTGTAATTCTTCGGGTGTTTCTACCACTTTAATTTCAACCATATATTATTTTGTAACTATAAATTTGAAATTCGTTTTACGTAATTGTAAAATTGGTATTTAGCACCTTCTTTTAATTGCGCACTATAAATGCCCTTGGAGCCTGATGCAAAATAGGCAGTAGCACTTGCGATGCCTACAAACACGCCGGCATTCATTCCAAATAATTCAATGCCAAGTGCAATAGAAGCAAGCGCGCAATGAGTGGCTCCAGCAAATACAGCAACAAAGCCCATTCCCGCAAGTAATGCCATAGGTAAAGGCACAAATAATACAAGCACATTACCGAGTGTGGCTCCTATAAAAAATAGTGGTGTTACTTCGCCACCTTTAAAACCGCCGCTTAATGTAAATGTGGTGAGCAGTAATTTTATTAAAAAATCATAGTTGCCAGCAGGATAATTAAATGCATCTGAAATGGTTGGGATGCCTAATCCAATATATTTTGTAGAGCCTAATAAAGCAATAGCTGCAACTAATATTATGCCACCAACTAATGGTCTTAGCGGCTCGTATTTTATTTTATTAAATAACCAACTCCAAACTTCATTGGTTCTAGAAAACAACAATGCAGTAACTCCAAAAATCAATCCAGCTAAAAATGCCGACACAATCGTAAGGGCATTTAAACTAGGCACGATTGGAATGTGATATAAAGTATGATGAACATTCCAACTTAAACAAGTGTAATGTGCTATATAAGCAGCTGCAAAACTTGGAATAATATCTGCAACACGAATATTTTTAAACAACATAATCTCTAAAGCAAAAATCGCACCAGCTACAGGAGTGCCAAATACAGCTGCAAACCCAGCGCTAATGCCTACTATCAATACCGTTTTGCGTTGAGTGTCGTTAAATTTAAAAATGCTTGTAAACTGATCGGCAATAGCACCACCCATTTGTACTGCAGTGCCTTCGCGACCTGCCGAACCGCCCGCTAAATGCGTTAAGATGGTTCCAATGTATACAAGCGGCGCTAATTTAAAAGGAATTTTACTTTGTGGATTATTGTGCTCTTCTAATAAAAGGTTATTCCCTTTTTTTGCGGTGCCACCTATATAATAATACAATGCACCAATAATAAATCCAACAATAGGCAAACTATAAATAATCCACTTATGATTTTCTCTCCAATTGGTTACAAAGTCTAAGCTCCTCAAAAACAAAGCAGCTGCTGATCCAATGCTTACTCCTGCAATTAAACATATGGCAGCCCATTTTAAAAAATTATATAAATGTATTTTGGCGCTGCTCATATTTTGATTTTATATTGTCTTTTTCTTTTTGAAAATCATAACAATTGCAATGATCACCCATATTATATTCACCACCATGGAAGGGTAAGCTTGGTGATAATAAGTATTGATTACAAAAAACAATCCGCCTAAAATATTGGCCCAAACATATACTTTACTATCCGCTGCTAACTTGCCGGTAATATTTAAAGCATAGGAACCAACAATTAATACAGATGCAATCCAGCCTAGTGTTTCTACTACAATATTCATCTCATAAAAATACGCCAATTACTTTGAAAATTTACCTACTTTTATGCTTGTAAATCATTTACAACTGCTTCATAAACCTTTTTAGGAAAATGCAAAAATCGTATCAAAAATTACTAGACAATAATAAGAAATGGGTAGCTGAACAATTGGCATTGGATCCCAATTTTTTTAATGATTTAGCGGATAAGCAGAATCCTGAATACTTATGGATCGGTTGTTCTGATAGCCGTGTACCTGCCAATCAAATTACAGGAACACAACCTGGCGATGTTTTTGTGCATCGCAACATTGCGAATATGGTGGTGCATAGTGATATGAATATGCTAAGCGTTTTATCCTATGCGGTTGAAGTACTTAAAGTAAAACACATTATAGTTTGTGGTCACTATGGTTGCGGAGGTGTATTGGCCGCTATGCATAATAAGCAACTGGGTTTAATCGACAACTGGTTAAGACATTTAAAAGATGTTTATCGAATTAACTACCAAGAGCTAGATGCTATACAAGATGAATATGAACGCGGTCGCCGTTTTGTGGAATTAAATGTAATTGAACAAGTATTCCACTTAGGTAAAACTTCAATAGTTCAAAATGCCTGGAAGCGTGGCCAGGACCTGCACTTACATGGTTGGGCTTATGATGTAAAAGATGGATTAATTAATGATTTAGGTGTGAATTTTACCAACACCGATGATTTGCATAGTGTTTATCATTTAGACTAGGATTATCCATTTGTTTAGGGTTGAATTTTTTAATCTTGTAATTATTTTCTTACAAATAGATAAGGGCAATTGTAGTTTTTTTAATTAAATTTAAAGAACGATAAATTGATTGCCAAATGAAAAAAGTACTCTTTTTTTACGCTTGTCTTTTTGTAATAAACACACAAGCACAAACCTATTCACCCACTAAAGAAAATTTAGCAGCAAGAACAGCATTCCAAGATAGAAAGTTTGGCATGTTTATTCACTGGGGTGCTTCCAGTGTATTAGGAGATGGGGAATGGGTGATGGAGAATCACGGTATTCAAGCCGCTGACTATAAAAAATTAATCAAGTTATTTAATCCCATTCACTTTGATGCAGCTAAATGGGTAAGTACTGCAAAGGGTGCTGGCATGAAGTATATTGTTTTTATAACAAGACATCATGATGGTTTCTCGAATTGGGATACGAAATATTCCGATTGGAAAATCACCAATACGCCTTATAAAAAAGATCCTTTAAAAATGTTGGCAGCAGAATGTAAAAAACAAGGCATTGAATTAGGGTTGTATTATTCAACACTGGACTGGAGTCGCGACGACTATCCATATGAGACGGGAAGAACAGGTCAAAAGGCAGGACGTACTCAAAAAAGCAACTATGCATCCTATTTGCAATTCATGAAAAATCAATTAACAGAATTATTGACCAATTACGGACCTATTTCTTGTATTTGGTTTGACGGACATTGGGATCAAACCAATCCCGAGGGATCTGCCGATAGAAGCTCAAGAATTGACTGGAAGTACAATGAGATTTATAGACTAATCCATAAATTACAACCTAAGTGTATGATTGGAAACAACCATCACTTAGATCCTATTAATGGGGAGGATTTTCAAATGTTTGAACAGGACTTGCCCGGTCAAAATACGGCAGGATTAAATTTTCAGTCAGCATCGGTGTTGCCATTAGAGTCTTGTATTACCATGAATGATTCCTGGGGTTTTAGAATCACCGACCATCATTTTAAAACGTATAATGAAGTGATTAGAACTTTGGTGAATGCTGCAGGACGCAATACCAATTTATTATTGAATGTGGGCCCTATGCCCAATGGAGAAATCGGCATAGAGTTCACCGATACCCTGGCATTGGTTGGCAAATGGACAAAACAATATGGTCATACAATTTATAGAACCAGGGGTGGCCCAATGCATCCTGAAAAATGGGGTGTAACCACGCAAGATGCTAAGCATGTGTACTTGCATTTGTTTGAAAAGCCTGCAAACGATACCATTTTAATACCTGGCAATTATGATGCAGCATCAGTCAAGTTGTTAAAAAGCGGTCAACATATAGCAACTAAAATGAATGCAAATGAGCTTGAAATTAATTTATATTCCTTAGACTTGATGGGTCCTGATACGATTCTGCAAATTGAAAAAAAATAATAAAGGACTTGATAATCAAGGCGTCATGAAGTATAACGAATACGAGGTAACAATTTGGTAACATTGGATTCATATTCGCTTAATGGCAAACGTAACAATTTGGTAACTTAGAAAAAAGCTTTAACATTTCAATATTTCTTTCTTTTGTGCTTCAAATAAAGAAAGAATGAAAAAGTTATTAATGTTCATCGTTTTGGGTTTATTCCTTAACAGTGCATTTGCTCAAGAAACGTCTTCGACTTTAAGTGGTCGTGTGACAAGCGAAAAAAATGAAATAGTTGCTGGTGCGACTATTAAATTAACGCACGTTCCAACCGGTTTTACGGTGACTTTCCAATCCAATGCAAAAGGATTGTTTGTAGCACCTAACCTAAAGCCAGGTGGTCCGTACACAATTAAAATCAGTTCTGTTGGTTTTAAAGACCAAGATTACAATGATGTTACTTTAACATTAGGAGCAAATCCTGATGTGAACATTATTTTAACTTCAAAAGTGAATCAACTTTCGGATGTTGTTGTAAACAGCAATAGCCGTAAAAGAGCCGAAGGTGGTACAGTGATTGGCACAAAACAATTAAACGCTTTACCTACTTTAGGTAGAAGTTTGAGTGATTTTACAAGATTAACGCCACAATCAAATAACAACTCATTTGCGGGTTCTAGTTTCCGTTACAATAATTTAACGATTGACGGTGCTATTAACAACGATGCATTTGGTTTTAGTAACTCAGCTGGTGGTACTAGTGGTGGTGGCCAATCAGGCGCTGCGGGTTCTGGTACAAGAACAAATCCTTATAGCTTGGATGTGATTCAAGAAGTACAAGTTCAATTAGCTCCATATGATGTTAAATTAGGAAACTTTACAGGTGGTAGCGTAAACGCTGTTACTAAAAGCGGTACGAATGAAATTCATGGTAGTGTATATAACTATGCAAGAAACGCAAGCTTAATTGGTAAGAGTGTGGATGGTTTAAAAACACCAATGGCTCCTAGTTTTTATGATTACAACCAAGGTGTGACAATTAGTGGTCCAATTGTAAAGAACAAGGCTTTCTTTATTTTAAACTATGAAAGAACAGATCGTCAAGAGCCAAGTTCATATAATATTGGTGACCCAGGTGCAGCTATTACTTTAGCTGAAGCACAGTCAATTGTTACAAAATTACAAACCAAGTACAATTACGATCCAGGAAGTTATTTAGGCGCTTATAATATTTTCACTAAAAGCGATAAATTATTTGGCCGTTTAGATTTCAATTTAAATGACAAAAACACCTTGACCGTTCGTGGTATCTATACAAGCGGCAGTGGCAATAACTTAGAGCGTTCTGCTACTAATTTTCAATTTGGTTCTACTGACTTTACACAAAACACAAAGAACATTAACTTAACTGCTGAATTGAAAACTAAATTTAGCAATAACGTTAATAACCAGTTCAACATGAGTTATGTAAATGTGCATGAATACCGTGATTTCCCTGGTACTTTAGCTCCTTATATTGACATTGACAATGGTCGTATAACATTAGGAACATGGAGAGAAGCATCTATCTACAACTTAAAGCAAACCACTTTTGAATTAAGCGATAACTTAACAATTACAAAAGGCATTAACAAATTCACATTAGGAACACATAATGAGTTTTATGATTTATCTTATGGATTCATTAACTCTTATAATGGTCGTTGGGAATATTCAAGAGGTTTATCTAGTTTCTTAGCTGATAACCCAAGCCGTATCCGCGGTGCGTTTGTAACTGCTCCAGGTGTTGATGGTACAAGAAATGGCATTTACAATAATCCTCCAAATCCATTTAAAGTTGCTTTAATGAGTGCTTATTTCCAAGACGAAATTTCTGCAAGCAGCAAATTTAAAGTGAGCCCAGGTATTCGTTTTGACTATTCTTATGTAGGCAACCAACCAACTTTAGATGCTGGCTTAAACGGTACAAATGCAGTAGGATATGCTTCTGCAAATCCTACTTATAGC
>CANGIZ010000065.1 GCA_947454025.1 Bacteroidota bacterium
ACTATTTATAAAATTCATATCAATTTTTTAGTCAAAAATCAAGTTAATTACTTTCGCGAATATAGCTTGTTTTTTAGTCATTTATACACTGTAACTTATATACTTGTGTTAGTAAAACCCTAATTTTAAGCCATGAAGCCGGCTAGGATTATATATTTATTCGTTTTTTATTTAATATCTGGGTTGGTTCAGGCTCAAACAAGCCCATTATTTACCGGAAAATGGGCTAAAATTGCGGCCCAAAAACAAGGTATTTATAAGCTAACAGGAGCGCAAATCCGAACACTTGGTTTTAGCTTGCCAATTACTTCAAGTCAATTGCAGTTGTTCAATTTTGACTTTAGCCAGCTCTCTGAAAAAGTACCGGTTGATCCAAGTAAAGGACTCACCGAAAATACCATTCAAGTTATGGATGGAGGAGACGGGAAAATAGACGATAATGATTTCGTGTTGTTTTATAACAAAGGCACTGTTGAATGGAAGTTTGATTCCTCTTCGAACAGAATGAAACATTTTAAAAATGCATCTGTAGATGTCAATTATTTTTTTATAACCATCGGATCCAATGGGAAACGGGTAGTTGTTCAAAGTAATAACAATGCAGCGACTGAAACGATCTCGGATTTCAATCAACATTTTGTTTTTGAGCAGGATAGTATTTCCTTATTAAACAGCGGAAAAACCTTGTGGGGCTTGCCTATGGGGCAGGGTGTTGGCAAGCAAAGTCAACTCGTTTATAATTTGAATACGCAAGGCATGCGAAGTACCGACAAGTACTCGGTATTTGTACAAATGGCCTCAACGAGTTATCAAAATGGGGCTAATTTTAGTTTTGCTTGGAATGATCAATCTGCACATACTTCTACATTGCCGGCAGTTTCAGGATTGTTATTTGACGATATAGCTTCGGTATTAATAGACAGTTTTGCTAGCCCAGTTATGAGTTCTTGGCCAAATACATGTACATTAAAAGTAAATTATAATAGTGCCAATTCAAATGCAACCGGCTGGATAGATTATGTGGAATTTAATTCAAAGAAACAGGTTGGTTTTTGGCAGGACAGCGTGATTTCATTTAATATCGAAGAAGGATATGTGCAGGGTAAAAATTACAATTGCACAATTCAAAATGCCGACACCACAGCTTTGTTGTGGAATGTAACCAATCCTTCGGCCATTATGCAAGTGCCCTTGTTATTTCAATTCAATGGCATGGCTAGTTTTAGTCAATTAACCAATGAGAATATTCGCTTTTTTGGAGTACGCCAAAATGCATATGAGTCCCCGATTTTAATGGGCATGCTGCCCAATCAAAATACATTTAATGTTACGAATGCAACCGATTACATTATTGTTGCAGCGCCTGCTTATTTAAATGCAGCTAAAAAGTACCAAGCATTTCAAAAAACTGTATTTGCAAGAAATGCAATAGTGGCGGATGCTAGTGAATTGTATAACGATTTTTCAGGAGGTCAAAACTCGGCCATTGCCATTAGGAATTATGTAAAATTTCTTTTTAACAAAGCAAAATCGAATAACTGGCCAATGCCTAAATATTTGTTATTGCTTGGTACGGGTAATTTTAATAGCCGAAAGTTACAGGTGGATTTTGAACTGCCAGTTTATGAAAGCGAGAATTCAAATTCCATTTTATCAAGTTATAGTTCAGATGATTTTTTCGCCATTTTAAATGATTACGATGACATTCATTATACTACTGCTATAAAACAACTTTCTATAGCAGTAGGGCGCATTCCAGCGCGCACCATAGCCGAAGCAGATTCTACCATTCAAAAATTAATTTACTATCAAACAAATACTGCGGGAGGAAATTGGGAAAACAAATTAACATGGGTTGCCGATGACGGAGATTATAATTTACACTTACAAGATGCGGAAGAAATCATTCAACATTTGCAGTCCAAAGCACCCAAATGGGATCAACAAAAAATATATTTAGATTTATATCCTGCAGTGAGTTCAAGTGCCGGGAATACTTATCCTTTGGCTTTTAATGCGATTCAACAAAGTGTTCAAGACGGCACCTTAATTATCAATTACACTGGGCATGGTAATTATTTGCGTTTGTCGGAAGAAGCTGTAATTGATCAAGCACAATTTGATACTTGGAACAATAAAAATAAGCTTCCTTTAATGGTGACGGCATCTTGTAATTTCGCGCCGTATGATCAGCCTGGACTAAGCCCTATCGCTTATGATGCATTAATGAAAAATAGCAAAGGGGTAATTGGATTGGTTGCTGCCAACCGATTGGTATTTGCTTTTAGTAATAAACAAATCAATGACTTATTTATACAACAATTGCTCGTGCCCGATTCCATAGGTCATTACGTTAGTATTGGTCAAGCACTACAAAAAGCAAAAATGTTGAATTGGTCTCAAGGGGGTGATCATATCAATGCTTTAAAATTTAGTTTATTGGGAGATCCTGCATTACAATTATTGTCACCGAATTATACTATTTCGGTAAAGCAAATAAATAGTAAATCATTTAACGGACAGGATACTTTATTATCTGGCAACAAGTATAATGTGCAAGGAATTGTGCAACAAGGATCAAATCCTATCACGGATTTTAATGGAGTGATGGAATTGATAATATATGATGCAGTTAAATATAAAAAAACACTTGCCAATCAATCCACTAGTATGTCAGTGCCCATTGCAATGCAAGAAAATATATTGTTTAAAGGGAAAGCTACTGTTGTCAATGGAAAATTCAGCATCGATTTTATACTACCTGCTCAAGTTTCAAATGTAAATAGTCCATTAAGACTTTCCTTTGTTGCAACAAGTAATTTGAATTCAGCCATACAAATTTTGGATTCAATTTATGTAAAAGCAAATGGGATTGCAAACATTACAGATACTACTGGGCCCATCATTAACGCTTATTTAAATGATCCATTATTTAAACAAGGAGGATGGGCTGGACCCAATTCTATTTTATACATTACCTTAAATGATAGCTCGGGTATTCAAACATCGGGTAATGCGTTGGGGCATGATTTAGCCATCTGGATGGATGAAAATCCTGTTCCTATTATTATTAACAATTATTTTATTGCGGATATGGATACGTACAAATCAGGGCGTATCGTTTATGCATTGCCACAAATGACTACGGGCAAACACAACATTATTATTAAGGCCTGGGACCTATTGGGAAATAGCACTACAGATAGCTTATTTTTCGAAGTACCATCGGCTCAAAACCCGATGCTGAAAAATGCAACCAATTTCCCTAATCCAGTTATAAGTCAAACTAGGTTTGGTTTTGAGACCAATCAATTAGGGAAGGAAATACAGACTCAATTGGAAATCATGGACTTAAAAGGACAAGTGCTATATGTAAATTCCAATAAGTTTATAAACAATAATACAAGCATTCATATAGATTGGGATGGCGTTACAGCTTCGGGAACGGATTTAAAAAAAGGAGTTTATTTTTATCGGATTACGGTAAATAGTGGTTTGAAAATATCCCAGCTGTCCAATAGTTTTATCAAATTGTAAAATATAGCACTGCTTTAACTATCTTTAACATCTAAATTAAATCAAGTCGTTATGCATTTAAACAAGTTAAAATATATTTCATTATTGCTTTGCTTGTTTTTTGTTCATTCAAAAACAAATGCGCAAACTACTTCATTAAAGTTACAAAGTACGGCTGTGCCATTTATGACAATTTCACCTGATGCACGTTCGGGGGGTATGGGAAACCTATCTTTAGGAATGTCACCAGAAGCAAATGATTTGTTTGGCAACACTGCAAAAATCCCATATTTAAAAGAGCCACAAGGTTTTTTAATTAACTATACTCCTTGGTTGAAAGACTTGGGATTAAGTGATGTTTATTTAGCAAGTGCTGGTTATTATAAAAAATTAAATGAACAAAGTTCAATCAATACTTCATTGCGTTTTTTTAGTTTAGGAAATATTGATTTTACTGACGAATCTGGTGGAACTACCTTGCCATCACAAAAGCCTTCAGAATTTAGTTATGACTTTGGTTATACTTTATTATTAAATGACAATTTAAGCATTGGTGCTACTTTAAGGTATATTCATTCAAAGTTAGTACAGGGCTCATTTGGAGCGAGTGCGATTAATTATAATGCGGGTAATACAGTTGCAGGAGATATTGCTTTGTTTTATAAGCAGAATGCCGATTTACATGGCTTTCATGCAGGTTTGCTATTGTCTAATTTAGGGGGTAAAATTAGTTACTCAAACGAGATCAATAACAAATATTATATACCTGCAAATATTGGTTTTGGTTTAGGATACTTAAACAAAATTGATCCAGATAATTCAGTGGAATTTGGAGTTGATGTGAATCGATTAATGGTGCCTGCAAGTCCGGACAATACCGATCCTGAAGCAGTAAATCACTATTTCACACAGTCGGTTGTAAATAGTTATTTTAATTCTTTTTCAAGTAAATACGGAATGCCATTTTCTGAGTCTTTAAAAGCATCTGTAGGACTAGAGTATAGCTATATCAGCCGATTCTATTTAAGAGGCGGTTATTTTATTGATAATAATAAGAGCTTGGGAAACATGCAGTATTTTACATTAGGTACCAGTTTCCAATACCAACAGTCTAAATTTAATATCAGTTACTTAGTGCCTTCTGGTGGTGGAATAACAAAAAATCCACTTTCCAACACACTTCGTTTTGGTAGCATCTTTTATTTTTAATAGCTCCCCGTTTTTGCCTATTTTTGTTGATCATGTCAACACAAGTTCAAATTGTAAATAAAAGCCATCATCCATTGCCTTCCTATGCAACGGCGGGTTCATCGGGTATGGACATACGTGCATTTTTAGAAACTTCAATTACCATGCAACCTATGGAAAGGATATTAGTTCCTACCGGTTTGTTTATGGCCATTCCCGAAAACTGGGAAGTGCAAATTCGTCCTCGTAGTGGTTTGGCAATTAAACAAGGAATTACTTGTTTAAATACGCCTGGTACCATTGATGCAGATTATAGAGGGGAGATTAAAGTGATCCTTATTAATTTATCGGATACACATCAAACAATTAATGACGGAGATAGAATAGCGCAGATGGTATTCCAGAAAGTAGAAAAAGCGCATTGGGAATTAGTACAAAATTTAGATCATACCGAAAGAGGTGCCGGTGGTTTTGGGCACACTGGAAAACAATAATTGAATGAACAAGTCGAATTTTTTTTTATTGGCAAGCCTTGTATTATTAGCATCCTGCTATTCCTCTCGAAAAGTGCAAGTGATTCAAGATGCGTTGTCTAAAAAAGACACAGTCCAATATAAAGCTATTTCTGAAATTACTAAAATTGATTCTGGCGCCATTGTTTCAGGTATCGTTAATAAGATCGCCACTACGAAACTTGACTTTAATACCATGAACGCACGTGTTAAAGTGAATTATGAAACCGTGAATAAGTCGGATGTATATATTGCCAATATAAGTATCGAAAAAGGCAAGAACATTTATATCACTGTAAGAGGTGCTATGGGGGTTATTGGATTAAAAACAATTATTACAAAGGACAGTGTTATACTCGTATTTCCCTTAAACAAAAAAGTGGAACGTCGCCCATTATCCTATATACAAGAGGCGCTTAAAATACCATTCACTTATTCCATGCTGGAAGATCTAATTGTGGGCAATCCCATCTTTATGGAAGAGGCTCAAATTGTTGGGTATAAAATGAATAATAATAAATTGCAAGTGGGATTGGCGGGTAAATTATTTAAAAATTTAATTAGCATTAGTGAAGACAATGCAAAAGTATTGCATTTGAAACTAGACGATATCGACATCAATCAACATCGTACTTGTGACATTACTTATACCGATCATGTTCCAGCTTTGCAAAACCAATTTCCATTAAATAGGGATATTGCCATTGCGGCACAGTCTCGCTTGGAGATTCATATGGAAATAAAAGAATATACATTTAACGAACCTTTAAAATATACCTTTGCTATTCCAAAACCAGGAAAGCGACGTTAGTTTTAGGAAACAATACAGCATTATGACTAAAAGGGCTATCATCATATTAATTTTATTGAATATTGTTTTTTTGCGTGTAGATGCGCAGGAAAATTTGTCAAGAGAAGATTTGCAAAAGCAAACACAATCTATTCGTAAGGAAATAGAAGAGTTGAATCAGATGTTGGATCAAACCAAAAAGAATAAGAAAAGTACGTTGGCTCAATTGGCTGTCATAAAGAATAAAATTGCTAAAAGAGAAGCATTGGTCAATAGCATTGCGAAGCAGGTTAAGATTATTGACGATGCCATTGCCGCGAATCAACAGGACGTACAAAAATTAAATAAGGACCTTGACACTTTAAAGACTAGGTACGAAAAGAGTATTGTGTTTGCATATAAAAGCCGAAGTGGGTATGAGTATTTAAGCTTTTTATTCTCGGCGAATAGTTTTAACGATGCTGTAAAGCGCATTACTTATTTGAAGAGTTATCGACAAACAAGAGAAGCGCAAGCGCGTGCGATTGATATGTCTCAAAAAGATTTAAATGCAAAAATTGGCCAATTAGGTTCTAATAAAAAAGATCGATTAAAAACATTGAATGTACAAAACGATCAATTAAAAGTTTTGGTGGACGATCGTAAAGAACAGGATAAAATAATCAATCAATTAAAAAGTAAAGAACAAGAAGTTACTGCTCAATTGAAACAAAAGGAAGCGCAAAGAAGAAAAATGCAGTCTGCTTTATTAACGATCATCAAGCGTGAAACCATGGAGGCAGAGCGAAAGGAAAAAGAGCGTTTGGCAAAATTAAAAGCAGCGAATGATGCGGCAGCAGCTGCTGCAAAAGCAAAAAATGAACCTGCACCTGCGCCTGTAAAGTCAACAGCTAAAAGCAGTAATAAGAATGGCAATAAAGTAGGAGCTGTCGAAGGTGGATTAACAAGTACCACCGACAATCGCCCTTATTCGGCATTAGAAACCACCGAAGAAGGAAGAGAAGCATCCATATCTATTGAAAATAATAAAGGCGGGTTGCCTTGGCCAGTAGATCGTGGAAATGTATTTGTACATTTTGGAGTAGAAAATATTCCGGGCACTAAATTGAACCGTAAAAGTGATGGAATTGAATTGGCAGTTCCCAAAGGCACTTCGGTAAAAAGCATTGCTAATGGGATTGTAAAATACACAGGCGATATCAATGGGGACTTAACCGTATTCGTGCAACATGGCAAATATTTTTCTACCTATACACATTTAAGTAGTATTAATGTAGCGGTGGGCCAGGAAGTAAAAGGAGGCACCCTATTGGGCCGTTCAGGCATTAATTTAGACGGTGAAGGCGCTCTATTATTTATGATCAGTAATGACAAGGGTTCCTTCTTGGATCCAGAAAATTGGTTGAAAAATAGAAGATAGATAGGAGTTGTTTTTTCTGCCATACTTTTTTTATATTACAATCTATTAAACGATTGTAATGTCAAAATTCATCTTATCCTTTGACCAGGGCACTACGAGTAGTCGTGCCATTTTATTTGACCATCAAGGGCAAATTCAAGGCATAGCACAAAAAGAATTCACACAACATTTTCCGCAGCCAGGTTGGGTAGAACATGATGCGATGGAAATTTGGAGTACCCAAATGGGAGTGGCCAGTGAAGCCATTAGTAAAAAGAATTTATCACTTACTGATATTGCAGCAATTGGCATCACCAATCAGCGCGAGACTACTGTTTTGTGGAACAAAAAAACAGGATTACCCATATACAATGCTATTGTTTGGCAGGACAGACGTACTGCTACTTTTTGCGACACCTTAAAAGAACAAGGGAAAGACGAAATGATTCAAGAAAAAACTGGGTTGGTTATTGATGCCTATTTTTCTGGTTCAAAAATAAAATGGATTTTAGACAATGTACAAGGAGCGCGTGATTTAGCAGAAAAAGGGGATTTGTGTTTTGGCACGATTGATACTTGGTTGGTGTGGAAATTAACCAATGGAAAAGTACATGTAACCGATGCTACCAATGCTTCTCGAACTATGCTGTTTAATATCCACAGCTTGCAATGGGATACCGAACTTTTAGCGCTTTTGAATATTCCCGCTTCTATTTTGCCTTCTGTAAAAAGTAGCAGTGAAGTATATGGGTACACCGACCAATTATTTACCAATCATGAAATACCTATTGCAGGCATTGCGGGCGATCAGCAAGCTGCCTTATTTGGACAAATGTGTATAGCGCCGGGTATGGTAAAAAACACCTACGGCACAGGATGTTTTATGTTGATGCACACTGGAGAAAAAGCAGTGCGTTCAAAAAATAATTTATTAACTACGATTGCTTTACAAATAAATGGCCATACCTATTATGCATTGGAAGGAAGTGTATTTATTGGAGGCGCAGTGGTACAATGGCTAAGAGATGGTTTGCATTTAATTCGCAATTCAAGCGAAGTGGAAGCGTTGGCAAAACAAGTGAGCGATACTGATGGCGTGTATTTAGTACCTGCATTTGCGGGCTTAGGCGCACCTTATTGGAATCAACATGCAAGAGGTACGATTGTGGGTATTACAAGAGGCACGAGTTCGGCACATATTGCATTGGCTGCACTAGAAAGTATTGCTTTTCAGAGTTATGATTTATTAAAAGCAATGGAAGGAGATGCAGGTATTCCAATTGCAGAGTTAAGAGTGGACGGAGGTGCTACCCATAATAATTTATTGATGCAGTTTCAATCAGATATTGTGAATACCAAAGTGGTTCGTCCCACTTTAGTCGAAACAACTGCTTTAGGGGCAGCATATTTAGCGGGTTTAGCAGTTGGTTTTTGGAAAGACATAAACGAATTGCAAGCCAAATGGAAAGTGGATCAAGTGTTTTCACCAACGATCACTAATGAACAAAGGATGTCTAAAATTAAAGGTTGGGAAAGAGCCATTCATGCAACAAATCACTGGTAATTTTTTTTAATCAATCATTTATTTCATATTGGATTTACTTACTAAAACATTCAAACTATGACCCCTTTTTTAGCCGAATTAATGGGAACTGCAATTGTAATTATTATTGGAAATGGAGTAGTAGCCAATGTGGTTTTACCAAAAACCAAAGGAAATAATGGAGGGTTGACAGCCATTATTTTGGGATGGGCCTTTGCCGTATTTTTTGGAGTTTATGTAACCAGTGGAATAAGTGGAGGGCATTTGAACCCTGCGGTAACCATTGCATTGGCAACCGTAGGAAAGTTTAATTGGGCCTTGGTGCCTGGGTATTTATTAGCACAGTTACTAGGAGCCATGCTTGGCCAATTCATCGTTTGGATGGTGTATAAGGACCACTTTAATGAATCGGAGGATGCCGAAGCGCAATTGGCCTGTTTTTCAACATGCCCTTCCATACCTAATTTAACCCAAAATTTTATTGTGGAAACAATGGCCACTTTTGTTTTTATGCTAGGGGTATTGTTTTTAAAGCCTGCATCAACTGAATTAGGCTCCTTGTCGGCTTTGCCAGTTGCTTTATTGGTTGCTGCTATTGGGTTTGGCCTAGGCGGTCCTACAGGTTTTGCCATTAATCCAGCCCGTGATTTAGGCCCAAGAATTATGCATTTTGTCCTTCCAATACAGGGGAAAGGCCCTAGTAATTGGGGCTATTCCATCGTCCCAATAGCCGGACCCATCATTGGAGGAATTTTAGCTGCTATTATCTATCTACAATTTTTGCAATAAAGTAGCAAAACCCTACCTTTGCAGCCGAAACCGAATATTATGGCAACAACAGGTAAAATTAAACAAGTTATTGGTGCGGTAGTGGACGTGCAATTTCCTAATCAGAAAGCACTTCCTGAAATTTACAACGCCCTTGAAATCACAAGACCAG
>CANGIZ010000066.1 GCA_947454025.1 Bacteroidota bacterium
TAGGCCTAAAATAGGCATAATTCGACCTATGCAAATGTAAGCCATTAGCGTTCAAAACCGTACATTTGCAAAGTGAACAAATAAAATTTTAATGCTATGGCAGGGAATGGATCAGGATCTTTAAAACGCAGCAAACCGAACTACATTTACAGTGTAATTGGGGTAGCCATTGTTTTGTTTATTATGGGCATCATGGGCTGGTTATTTTTGAATTTACAGGCCATTGGAGACAATTTTAAAGAAGATATCCGCATAAGCGTGTATTTGAGATCTTCCGATAAAAATACAATTGGGAAAATACAACAGTATATCGCTGGTCAGGATTATGCCAAGAATGTGGAATATGTAAATAAGGATAAGGCAAAAGCCATTTGGAATAAAGAAAATAACGAGGATTGGGCGAAGATTTTAGACGTGAACCCCCTACCGGAAAGTGTGGACTTTTTTGCCAAAGCGAACTACGTGAATGTGGACAGTTTAACAAAAATTAACGCTGCCATAGAAAGCCAATTTAAAAATGAAATTGCAGATATTCAATATCCAAAAAGTTTGGTAACCAACTTAAACGAAAGAGCCACTAAAATTGGATTGATCTTTTTAGTGATGTCTGTAATTCTTTGCATTATTGTAATTATAAGCATCGACAATACAATTCGTTTAGCTATGTTTAGCAATCGCTTTTTAATTAAGACCATGCAAATGGTGGGTGCAACCCGTAATTTTATTTCTAAACCCCTTTTAGTGCGAGCATTATTGAATGGTTTAATAAGCGCCTTTATTGCTATCTTCCTATTATTTGGCCTGATTGAATGGGCAGGTACACAGTTCCCTCAAATTAGAACGCTACAAGGAATGGGCTCAAGCGCTCTGCTATTTGGCGGTTTAATTGTTTTAGGGGTGGGCATTTCGGTACTAAGCACTTATCGAAGCGTGTTAAAGTATCTTAAAATGAAACTAGACGAGCTGTATTAATCATAAATATCCTTACATTTAATTGTCAAAATAAGACCTATATGAGTCAAGCGAACAACAAAAAGTCATTACAATTCTTTAGCAAGTCCAACTATACATGGATGCTTATTGGCGCCGCTTTAATTTTAGTGGGCATGTTATTAATGTCAGGTGGCAAAAGCGCAGACCCCAATGTATTTAATCCCAACGAAGTGTATAGTTTTCGTAGAATAACCCTTGCTCCTATTGTGATTATTGCAGGGTTTATTGTAGAAGTATATGCCATTTTCAAAAAATCATAATGATACACTTAACTATATTGTAAAGCGATGAAAACCTCATCGCTTTTTTCATAAAACACTATTCCAAATGACATTATTTCAATCCATTATCATTGCCATTATTGAAGGCATTACTGAGTTTTTACCTATTTCAAGTACCGCACACATGAAGTTTGCCAATCCCTTTTTAGGTATTGCCAATACACCCTTTGTAGATTTGTTTGAAATTGTAATTCAACTGGCTGCGATTGCATCGGTTGTGGTGGTATATTATAAAAAGTTTTTTGATTTTAAACATTTCAGTTTTTATTTAAAACTAATTGTGGCCGTTATCCCTGCATTGATATTTGGAGCCTTGCTTAAAAAACATATCGACGCAGCTTTAGGTAATTTATGGATCATTGCCATTGTGATGGTTGCGGGTGGTATTGTATTGTTGTTTATTGATAAATTATTTGCAGGCAATGAAAATGCATCGCAAGAAATGAGTTATAAAAAATCATTTATTGTGGGATGTTTTCAAGTATTGTCCATTTTATTCCCAGGATTAAGCCGCAGTGCAGCAACCATTATAGGCGGCATGAGTCAAAAATTAACTAAAAAAACAGCGGCTGAATTTTCGTTCTTTTTAGCAGTACCTACCATGTTGGCCGCATCGGCAAAAAGTACTTTAGATGTATATAAAACCAGCCCGGAAGTTTTTTCCCATGATAATTTATTCACGTTATTGATAGGCGGATTAGTTGCCTTTGTAGTAGCATTACTTAGCGTAAAATTCTTTATTAATTTTATTCAAAAACGTGGATTTGCCCTATTTGGATGGTACCGCATAGTACTTGGACTTACTATAATTGCTTTATTGTATACTAAGTACTTATAGAACACTTGCATATTTTGTGTATTTTTAGAACACAAATAAAACTAAATGCAAACAGCCTCTAAGAAAGTAGTTAACGGTTGGGCCATGTATGATTGGGCCAATAGTGTTTATAGCCTTGTAATTACTTCTACTATATTCCCTGCTTATTACGAAGCAGTTACCGGCGATGGTAATGAAAATACATTTGTAGATAAAATAAAATTAGGTCCCTTTGAATTTGTAAATACAGCATTATACAATTATGCTTTAGGTATTGCCTTTATTATAGTTGCGCTTATGTCGCCGCTGCTTTCATCGATTGCCGATTACCGAGGAAATAAAAAACAGTTCCTACAGTTTTTTTGCACCATGGGAAGTTTGGCTTGTGCTTCCTTATACTTTTTTGATTCAACACATGTAACTACTGGATTAATATCTGTGATCATTGCCTGTGTAGGATTTTGGGGTAGTTTGGTTTTTTATAACTCCTATTTGCCTGAGATTGCCGCACCTGAAGATCGTGACCGAATTAGTGCAAAAGGATTTACGATGGGTTATATTGGCTCAGTAATTTTGCAAATTATTTGTTTTGTATTTGTTTTAAAACCAGCTTTATTTGGCATTACCGTTGGCAAAGCCTCTCAATATTCTTTTTTATTAGTGGGTATTTGGTGGATGGGTTTTGGTTGGTGGTCTATCTCTAGACTTCCTGCTGGACAAGGCCAAATGCATATGGGTGAAAAGAAAAATATTTTTAGCGCCGGTTATAAAGAATTACATAAGGTTTGGAAACAACTTACCCATTTGCCTGTTTTAAAAAGATTTTTAACTGCTTTTTTCTTTTACAATATGGGTGTGCAAACTGTTATGTTGGCAGCTACTTTATACGGAAAGAGTGAATTGAATATTCCAACCACCAATTTAATTATTGCTATTTTAATCATTCAGGTGGTAGCCATTCCTGGTGCTTATTTTATGGCTAAATTAGCGAGTAGCTGGGGCAACTTTAATACATTAATGGTCGCAGTATTGGTTTGGATTGCAGCCTGTATTATTGGCTATTATATTCCTCGCAATGGCGTCATGCAGTTTTATAGTTTGGCGACTGTAGTAGGTTTTGTTATGGGAGGTATTCAATCAGTGAGTCGTAGCACCTATTCCAAGTTGATGCCTGAAACCCAAGACACCACTAGCTTTTTTAGCTTTTACGATGTGACTGAAAAAATTGCCATTGTAATTGGCATGTTTAGTTTTGGATTTATTAACGAAATTACTGGATCCCAACGCAACTCCGTTTTAGCACTTTGTATTTTCTTTATAATAGGATTTTTATTATTATACAGTACTTCAAAACAAAAATACAATGCAACTATATAGTATCAATACCGGTAATTTTAAATTAGACGGAGGTGCTATGTTTGGAGTAGTGCCTAAGAGCTTGTGGAATAAATTGAACCCTGCAGATGAAAATAATTTGTGTACATGGGCTTTAAGATGTTTACTAATTGTAGACGGAGATAGAAAAATTTTAGTGGATACTGGCATGGGCAATAAGCAGGATGACAAATTTTTTAGTCACTATCATCCATCCAATACAGTTACTTTACAAACGGCTTTACAAAATATAAACTTTAACGTGAATGACATAACTGATGTACTTTTAACGCATTTACATTTTGATCATGTTGGTGGTGCAGTTGAATATAAGGACAATCAATTAACAACCGTTTTTCCCAATGCAACGTATTGGGTTAGCGAGCCTCAATGGAAACTTGCACTAGCGCCTAATAAAAGGGAGAAAGCTTCTTTCTTAAAAGAGAATATTGAACCATTGCAAAAATCAGGTCAGTTAAAATTAATCACAGTACCTACTTATCAAAGCAAAGAAACGCTACAAGAGATTCATTTTAGTGCACATATTAGCTGCCTAGTAGTGAGTGGGCACACAGAGTGTATGTTATTGCCTAAAATACATTACAAGGATCACACAATTGTATATATGGCCGACTTGTTGCCAAGTGTTGGTCATCTTCCTATTCCATATGTAATGGGTTATGATATGCAACCATTAGTGACATTAAATGAAAAAGAAGCATTTTTACAAGAAGCATTACAAAAAAACTATACCTTGTTTTTTGAGCATGATCCAGTGAACGAATGTTGTAATTTACAGCAAACTGAAAAAGGAATTAGAGCAAATGAAACTTTTCTCTTAAGTAGTTTAGGATAAATTATTTTTGTTCCTCAGGAGGATTGGCCAGCTCTACCAAAGAGGTTAAAGGATGGCGTAGGTTTTCATAACCCACCATATCTACTTTAATACTTCCAACAATAATGGGTGTTTCAATGCGCACTGGAATATGGTTTTCGTCGTCTGTTACCCAAACGATCATTTTTTCTCCCCCGTTAAACATAGAACCCTTCACCAACAATGGAGCTAGCTTGATGACCTTGAACTTTCCATAACGCGTCTTAATAATATCTCTTCCTAAAAATTTAAAATAGGATGGATACAATTCTTTATCAAGGAAAAAATTGAGGTATATCTTATCATTCAACTGGCAATTGGCATAGTTTATATTTCTTGCTGCATAGATGGCACTAATTACATCATAAGTACAGTCGGCAGTTTTAAATACTCCTGGTGCTGAGGATGTAGTTACTGTCCTTGCTTTTTGATTGAATTGAATGGCTTCTTTTTGATGAAAACTTCCTTCGTTAATTTGCCTAGTAAATTGCATTGGTAACAATGTTTTGCTATCTACAATACTTTCATATTTATCCCTTACTTTAAAGATCCAATCGTATTTTATATTCGATTTCCCAGTTGCCGTTAAACTATAAGCATCTACCCCATTCCAGTTAGCTGTTTGCGAGGAAAAATGAGCACTACCTGCATTTACATACAGTCCAATCACATTATAGTAGATGGTATAACGAATGTTCTCCCCAACACTAAACGAGTTATTTGGTTGATTACATATGCCTGTATCCGCCGCATTAAATAAGTTTATAAAAGGGAATAATATATAAATGAATAAAAGTTGCATAGCGGGGGAAATTATTGGTTATTGTTTTAATCGATAGCCTAACAGCAAAAATGTCCCTATGATGGCAGGCAGTAAAAAATTAACCACCCAAATTAAGGTTGACAAAGAAATGATCATGATTTTAATAGGATAAAAGGGGGCTAAAATAACCAAAAGCAATTGACCCCTAATAACCAATTCGGTGATACTTATCGTTGGTAAAATACTTAAACATAAAAACAATACCGCAATAGATGAAACTAAATCTAATAATGGAATTTGCATGCCTAACATATGTGCTGCCCAAACGTATTGTAGTGTAAAAACAAAATACCTGAAAAATGACAATAACAAAAGTCTTGCTTTAGAAGCGGTAGGAATTTGTAAAATATTAAAATAGACTGCCCAACCTTTCCATTCCTTTCGATAAAAATATAAAAAGCTTGCCACTATGCCTAACAAAGGACTCAGCCATTTTAACCATGGATAAAACGGAAGATTAATGGTTAAAGCGAGCGATCCAACTAATATGGTAATTAGCAACTGTGCATAGGAAGTCCATGCCATTTGTGCCATGCCAATCATTTTATTTCCTTCTTCTAAAAACAAAGTGCGCCCAACATATTCGCCAATACGATTGGGTGTAAAAAAAGCAAAAGACTGTCCTACAAAAACACTTCTAATAGATTTTGAAATAGAAATAGGATTATTTTTAGCTACTACATGATGCCATTTTATAGACTCTATAAAAAAATTCAAGCACATGAGTAACAATAAGATTACCCATTGATTAAAGGAAATAGTTAAGAACTGTGCCTTAATTTTTTCACCATATTGCGCCCAGTTTTCATTCTCTAATACTTTTTTATAAATGGCCACACCACATACAATAAATAATAAAAAACCTAAACTTTTTTTGCCGAATGAAACCAGTAAATTAACCGTGTTCTTAAACATAAGTACAAAGTTCGGAATTTGATTTGATATATGTAACTTTATTCTACATGAGTAAAGCTCCCATTATTTTAGGAATTGACCCAGGCACACAAATATTAGGCTATGCCCTTTTAAAAGGCGGAAGTAAGCCATTATTGATTGAGATGGATGTGTTAAAGTTGACAAAAGAAAAAGACATCTATGCCAGGTTACAAATCATACATGCTAAAATAATAGAACTCATCAAAATCCATAAGCCTACCCATTTTGCCATTGAAGCCCCTTTTTTTGGAAAGAATGTACAAAGTATGCTCAAATTAGGTCGTGCACAAGGGGTTGCCATAGCAGCTGCAATGCATTATGAATTACCGGTGACTGAATATGCCCCCAAAAAAGTAAAACAGTCTATTACTGGAAATGGTAATGCCGATAAGGATATGGTTTGGAAGATGCTAGAACGCATTTTAAACATCGAAAAACAACCTAAGTATTTTGACGCCACCGACGCACTAGGCGTTGCACTTTGTCATTGGTATCAAATGAGCGGACCCGTATTGCCAACGATGGCCAAAACTGGTAAAGGCTCAAAACTGGCAAAAAAATCAAATGGATGGGAGGCCTTTTTGGCAAATAATCCAAGCAGGATTAAAACAAAATAATTAGTTTCAAAAAGAGCATACCTACTTTAACTACAACTTACTAATTATCAAATTTTGAATGGCTACAAATTCCTCGGTAGTCAATTTTAATTTTGGGTTGTCAAAATTAATATCATTTGCATTGTTAATTGGAATTAAATGTACATGCGCATGAGGCACTTCTAAACCAACCGTTACCATACTTACTCTATTACAAGGAAAACTTGCCTCAATTGCTTTTGCAATGGGCTTTATGAATTGCATTAGCTCATTTAAAAATGTATCCGGGATATCAAACACTTTATCTACTTCAATTTTAGGCACCACCAATACATGCCCTTTTTGCAAAGGGAATATATCTAAAAAAGCGAAGAACTTTTCAGACTCCGCAATTTTATAAGAAGGTATTTCACCTTGTATGATTTTTGAAAAAATCGTCATGGGCTTTAGATCGTAATATTATCTACCTTAAATTTCATCGTACCATTTGGTGTTTGTACTTCAGCAATCTCTCCTACTTTCTTTCCAATCAAACCTTTTCCAATTGGAGAAGATGCTGAAATTTTTCCCGCCTTTAAGTCTGCCTCTTTCTCCCCCACCAATTGATAGGTTACGGTTTTTTTAGTAGCCTCATTGGTAATAGTCACTTTCGTTAAAATCGTAACCTTACTTGTGTCAATCGTTTTAGTATCAACAATTTTAGCATTTGAAATAGCAGCTTCTAATTGTTTAATCTTAGACTCTAACATTCCTTGTGCTTCTTTTGCAGCATCATATTCGGCATTTTCTTTCAAATCCCCTTTTTCTCTTGCCTCAGCAATCGCTCTCGAAGCAGCAGGGCGATCTACAGATTTCAATTTCTGTAACTCTTCACGCATTTTATCAAAAGTTTCCTGCGTTACGTATACATTAGTTTCACTCATATCCTTTGATTTGTATAAAAAAAATACAACGCCACATAGTTGTAGCGTTGCAGTATACAAAGTTATCAAATTAGCTTCAAATAAGCGCTTATTTGCATTAAATAATGGCTAATTTTTCTAATACGATCTTGGCCATTTTATAGTAAGCTTCATGGCTATAACCCGCAATATGCGGGGTTGCCAGGAAATTAGGAAAAGCCAACAAGGCGGCTAATTGCTGTTTTTCAGCGGGCTGGTAAGTGGCTAGTTGTTCGTTTTCCAATACGTCCAACCCTACTCCTCTAACCAATTGATTGTTAAGGGCTTTTAAGACTGCAGCGGTGTTGGTAACCTGGCCACGACAGGTGCTAATAAAATAGGGCTTTTTTTTGCAGGCCTCAAAAAAAGCATCATTCGCGTAATGAAAAGTAAGTTCGGTCAATGGCAAATGAAGACTAATCACATCTGCCTCGGCTTGTATTTGTTGCAAACTAGCAGCCCTTATTTGTGCTGATTCAAAATGGGTTTTAAAAATATCATGTGCTAATATTTTCACGTCAAAGCCTTGTAAAACTTTCGCAAAAGCAGTTCCTGTATTTCCCAGTCCAATAATACCTACGGTCTTACCAGTTAATTCATCGGCCCGATTGGCATCACGAATCCATTGTCCATTTTTTATTTCACCATACGCACTGTGAATGCGATTCATTAAACTTAATACCAATCCCAATGTATGTTCTCCCACCGTTGTACAATTCCCTTCGGGACTACTTACACATTCAATCCCTCTTGCATTGGCATACTTTACGTCAATCAATTCCATTCCACTTCCAAGTCTACCAATCCATTTTAATTGCGTTGCTTTATCTAAAATAACTGCATCAATTTTTAAACGTGTGGTCACAATTAAGCCAGTCGCGTTACCAATGATGCTTGCTAATTGATCATAAGTTATGGTAGGCTCGTATACCAAATCAAAGCCTTTTTCTTTAAATGTGTCCACCATAAATGGATGCACGGGTGCGGTAATAATTACTAAAGATGTCATCTTATTTATCGTTGTGCATTTTAAAGGTTAATGCGGCATAGTCTTCATAGGTAAGATTTTCAGCACGCTTCATAAAAATTGGATCTTCCAGTTGTGCAGTTGTAAAATAAGGCTTTAGCGGATTACGCAACATTTTCCTGCGTTGTCCAAAAGCCATTTTCACAATATGATAAAAACTTTTTTCCGATGCCATTGCAGGAAAAATTTCTTTGCGTTTAAACATAATTACTCCGCTATCTACTTTTGGAGGAGGATTGAATGCAGTTGGTGGAACATCAAATAAATAAGTAACATCATAAAAAGCTTGTGCCAACACACTCAAAATTCCATAAGCTTTTGAATGGGGTTTTGCAGCAATTCTTTCGGCTACTTCCTTTTGAAACATACCCACCATCATGGGCACATTTGCTTTCCAATCCAATACTTTAAAAACAATTTGAGTAGAAATATTGTAGGGAAAATTGCCTACTAAAACAAAAGGTTCCTCAAAAGGCATTTGAGTTTCTAAAAAGTCTTCATTAATTAATTTGCCATTCAATTCGGGAAATGTATGGTTCAAATAATTCACTTTTTCCGTGTCCAATTCAATGGCCTTAAATGACTGGGTAGGTAATTTGTAAATGTATTCAGTTAATGCACCTGCACCTGGACCCACTTCCACTAGTCTTTCCATTGGATTTTCAAGCAATACTGCCTGTATTCTTTCACAAACCGTCTTATCGGTTAAGAAGTGTTGTCCCAAGGACTTTTTTAGCGTGTACTGCATGAAGCAAAGTTAGGTTTTTGTGCGTACTTTTACAGCCTAATCAAATGGATATGAACCAGGACATCAAAAAACCAATTATAGGCTTTAGCTGTGGCGATTTAAACGGCGTTGGCATGGAATTAA
>CANGIZ010000067.1 GCA_947454025.1 Bacteroidota bacterium
GCATTGTACAACTCAAACCGGGGTGGTATTATTCAAATCATCATTGGGTTTGTATTTATTGTTATCATAGGTCAGCTTATTAGCTTACAAATTATATCGAATAAATATAAATTGGCCGCAGACAATAATGCCATCTACCGAAAAATTATCTACCCAGATCGTGGTATAATTTACGATCGAAAAAAACATGCACTTCTCGAAAACAGTATTAGTTATGATTTAGTAGTGATTCCAAACGAAGCAAAAGGTGTTGACACTGCTACGCTTTGTGATATCTTAAAAATAAATAAAGACGAATATTCAAAAAGGATGATCGAAGTGATTGTGAAAAACTCACGTGTGAAAGCAGGTGTGTTTGAACCTTTTCTTTCTCCTGAACTTTACGCACAACTTACTGAAAATTTATACCGCTTCCCTGGTTTCTCGCTGTCAGAAAGGTCTATTAGAACCTATCCATACAATACCGCTGCGCACGTTTTAGGTTATGTTGCCGAAGTAGATGTAAATTTTTTACAAAAGCATGAAGAGGATGGTTATGAGATGGGCGACTATGCAGGCATGACGGGACTTGAAAAACAATACGAATCCATTTTAATGGGACAACGTGGTGTAAAAAGATATTTAAGAGACAACAAAGGAAAAATACAAGGGGCATTTGAAAAAGGACAGTTTGATACTTTAGCTGTGGCAGGAAGAAATTTATATACGAGCATGGATGTAGAAGTGCAACAGTTGGCTGAAAAATTACTACAACATAAAGTTGGAAGTGCCGTTGTATTGAATCCAAAAACAGGCGGTGTCATTGCAATGGCTTCGAGTCCGGGTTACAATCCTAATCTATTAACTGGAAGCCAAAGACGTAAAACCATTGGAAGATTGTTAACCGACACTGCACGTCCAATTTATAATCGCGCCATTAAAGGCCAATACCCTCCCGGTTCTACCTTTAAACCAATGGGCGCTTTAATTGCATTAGACGAAGGTTTAATCACACCTAGCTTTGGATACAATTGTTTCGGATTGTATACTTCATGTGGCGATCCAAGAAAATGTGAACACCATAATGCAGGCCATGCTGCTAATTTGCAATTAGCTTTAGCCAATTCTTGTAACTCCTATTTTTTACAAGTATTTAGAATGGCAATTGATAATCCTAAATACCATAATGCCAAACAAGGTTATTTAAAATGGAAGGAATATGTAAACAGTTTTGGATTAGGTAGAAAACTAGGTATTGATTTACCAAGCGAAAACAAAGCAAGCATCCCTGATACCGCGCAGTACAATAAGGATTTTGGCAATCCAAAATATTGGAATAGCTGTTATATGCTTACATTAGGAATTGGACAGGATAGAATGACAGCAACTCCTTTACAATTAGCCAACGCAATGGCATTGATTGCCAATGAAGGTTTTTATTATACCCCACATTTTGTTGATAGTGTAGAAGAGGAAGACGAGACGGATAAAGAATTGTTAGCGAAATACCGCACTAAACAAGAAGTGACTAAGATATCGGGTGATATTTTTAAAATCATTAAAGAAGGTATGCACGATGTAACTGTTTATGGTACAGCTGCATTTATTAAAGTACCTGGACACGAATACTGTGCAAAAACAGGAACAGCACAAAACCCACACGGTAAAAACCACTCCTTATTCGTATGTTTTGCACCAAAGGACAATCCAAAAGTAGCAGTAGCCGTAGTGGTTGAAAATGCGGGCTTTGGTGCCACTTGGGCAGGACCTATTGGCGGATTACTAATGGAAAAGTATTTAAACGATACCTTAACCAATGAGAGTAAAACAAAAGTAGAATATTTATCGAATGTGGACCTAATGCCACAAGCCATTAAAGATTGGTATGTTCGTAATAATAAATCAGCATTAT
The DNA here is from genome assembly GCA_947454025.1 of Bacteroidota bacterium. Lineage (GTDB taxonomy): Bacteria > Bacteroidota > Bacteroidia > Chitinophagales > Chitinophagaceae > Sediminibacterium. Next base: position 1,892 of record CANGIZ010000067.1, read on the forward strand.
TAACGCCTATCGAATATAATAACGATGAATTAGGCGAAGTTTGGGATATGGAAATGGTGGCCGATAATGCACCTCGTCCAAAAAAACAAGATACTATTAAAGCTACTGTCGATACAACGCATCAACCTGCAGTTCCAGCAAAGCCATTGCCAAAACCAGCAGAGAATAAAGACAGTGCACTTTTACACCAAGGAAAAAAGAAAAAGCCATATAAAATAAACAATGTCAAACACACCTAATCAAAACAACTTTTCAAAAGGAACTGACTTAGCTGTTATCATTCTTTATTTTGCAATGGTAGCCATTGGCATACTATGCATATTTATGGTGGAGTACAACCCCAATAGCAACTGGAGTAGTTCTTTTATAACTGGGAAAAACAGTTACAGCAAACAAATTTACTTTGCACTCTTTTGCACTTTCGTAGGAATTTTTATTTTGTTAATGGACAGTAAAGTGTTTACGGCCTTGGCTAATATTTCCTATGGAGTAGGTATCGCGCTCATGCTGGCTACCTTTGTTATTGGTAAAAATATCAATGGTTCAAAAAGCTGGATTCCTATGGCAGGCGGTTTTAACTTACAACCAGCCGAATTGTGTAAAATCTTCACTGCGTTGATACTGGCTAAATTTATTGCCAAACCCGAAACCGATTTCACCAAGCTCAAGTCTCACTTAATCGGAGGTGCCATGATTGCATTACCAGCCATTCTTTCCATTATGCAACACGAAATGGGATTGGCTTTAGTGTATAGCGCATTTATATTTGCAATGTATCGTGAAGGTTTACCTCCAGTTATTTTAGTAGTTGTTTTATCCTTTGCCATATTGGTAATTGCCACACTATTGTTAGAACCCACTGTCTTGGCAATCATCTTAACTATAATAGCGGCCATCATTATTATAAGCATGATCAAGCGCTTTAAACGAAATCGAAATAACATATTGGTGGTAATTAGTATTTGGGCCATCTGCTTCGGAACGGTGCGTTATGCTGTACCCTATATTTTCAACAACGTTTTTGAGTGTTATCAAAGTACACGTATCTATAGCATGATGGGTAAGGAGTATGATTGTAGTCAAAATAAAAAGTCAGCTTCGGCATCGGGCAAACAACATGGCAAAAAACCAGACGACTACAATGTAAAGCAAAGTAAGATTGCCATTGGCTCGGGTGGTTTTTGGGGAAGAGGTTTTTTAAAGGGTACGCAAACAAGAGGAAAATATGTTCCAGAACAAAATACCGATTTTATTTTCACCTCGCTTGGAGAAGCTTTTGGTTTTGTAGGTACCGCAACATTTTTGGGTTTATACCTATTTTTCTTATTTAGACTCATCCGTATTGCAGAAAGGCAAAGAAGTACCTTCTCAAGAGTGTACGCCTATAGCGTAGTAGGCATTTTCTTTTTTCATATCGCAGTGAATATAAGTATGACGGTGGGGCTCTTTCCAGTGGTAGGTATTCCTTTACCATTAATTAGTTATGGAGGTTCCTCCTTACTTACTTTCACCGTGTTGGTATTTATTTTATTAAGATTGGACGCAGACCGTCAAATGGTATTGCGTTAAAAGATTATTATGCGAATTTATCCGCTTTCAGAAGGCAGTTTTACAATTGATCAGACCAAAGTGTTTGTCCCATTTGATACAGCTACCCATCATTTACAAAGTCGTCCAAAAGGAAGCATATTGGTCGAAATTCAGCCCTTTGTTGTAGTGACCGATTCGGATATTATTTTGTTTGATGCAGGATTAGGATACCATAATAAAGCAGGTATATTACAATTACACGACAATTTAATGAAAGTAGGTATCGATCCTTCAAGTGTGACCAAGGTATTTATGAGTCATTTACATAAAGATCATGCTGGTGGTATGAGCTATATCCACCCTGTGCATCAAGAACGCTTTATTAGTTTTCCTTATGCTAAATATTATGTACAAAAAAGAGAATACGATTTAGCCATAAGTGGACAAAGTCCTTCCTATTTAGTGGAGCAAGTAGCCATACTCGAGGAATTTAGTGGTGTAGTTTGGTTAACAGAGGACGAAGGAACAATTGATAATTTGATTCATTATCAATTAACCGCCGGGCATAGTTTATACCACCAAGTTGCCTGGATAAAAGAAGGAACAACTACTTTTTTCTTTGGTGGAGATGTAGCTCCACAATTACAACAAATGAAATCGAAGTTTGTGGCAAAGTATGATATGGATGGAAAAGCTTCCATGGAATGGCGACAAAAATGGTGGGAACAGGGTGCCAAAGAGCAATGGACCTTTGCATTTTACCATGATATTCAATATCCTACTTATGTTCCCAATCACACTGTTTAAAACAAACATTCATTAGGAATCAATAGGGACAAGGGTTTCAAGGCTGCTTCTAAATTTTTGTAGTATCTTTAGACTACAATTATGGCAAGTTCGATCAATAATTATTCTGGACAATTTAGACGTAATGTATCCGACAAGTACATTATATATAATAGCTTGTTCGCAGCACTTCCTTATTCGGGGATTGCCAATGTGGGTGCATTGTTGCCCATCATGTTACAAACCTGCGAAGAAGGGTATGCAAAAGGGAAAAGCCCCGTAGAGATTATTGATTACTTTTTTAAACGTCAAACCGAAGTTGAAAGCGAAACTGAAAAGATAGATCACTTGTTTAAGTATGTTCAATACATGGAGCGACAAGTTGTATTGTTTGATGCGATTGAAGATGCAGCTTTTACAACGGTGAATGACATGGAAGGTTCGGGAAGTATTAAAGCTTTAATTAGAGAAGCTGCATTTACGGGTAAAATGCAGGCCTTAAAAAACAAACTAAAAGATTTTAAAGTACGCATTGTACTTACAGCACACCCTACTCAATTTTATCCTTCCAATGTTTTAGGAATTATACATGATATGGGTGAAGCCATTGCCAAGAACGACTACAACACGATAAATCATTATATTCAACAATTAGGTTTAACTCCTTTCTTTAATAAAAAACAACCCACTCCTACCGACGAGGCATTAAATTTAATGTGGTATTTAGAGAATGTTTTTTATCCTTCTATTGGCAATATTTATGACACCATTGTTCATAATGTATTTGACAATGATTTTGAAAGTGCAAACCCGTTTATTGAATTGGGTTTTTGGCCTGGTGGCGACCGTGATGGCAATCCATTTGTAAATGCAGCAACCACCTTAAAAGTTGCACAGGCATTAAGAAGTAGCATTATTGTATGTTATTATAGAGATGTAAGAAAGTTAAAGCGCAAATTAACTTTTGCTGGTGTTGACACCTTATTAAGCTCATTAGAAGCGAGCTTATATGAAAATGTATTTACGCCAGACGAAAGCAAGCCTATTGGTGTTGAAGAAATAATTGGATGTTTAACAACCATTCGAAAAAAACTAATCGACGAAAATCACTCTTTATATTTATACCGATTAGATAGTTTGTTGCATAAAGTGAAAATATTTGGAACGCATTTTGCGTCCTTAGATATTCGTCAAGATAGCCGTATTCACCGACAAGTATTATTGGATATAAGTGCTACCCTTAAAGCAAAAACTGGGAAAGCAATATTGCCAGAAAATTACGCATCCTTGGATGCTGATGATCAAATAGCAGCATTAATCCAGGTAAAAGATGCGGTGGATCCAACTATTTTTACTGAGACCATCACAAAAGATACTGTAGAAAGTATTTATGCTATAGCTCAGGTTCAAGACAGAAATGGCATTGCAGGATGTCACCGTTATGTGATTAGCAACTGTCAAACCGAAGTAAATGTGATGGAATTGTATGCATTGTTTAGAGTATGTGGATGGGATGAACATGTGTCGAATGTAGATATCGTTCCATTATTTGAAACCATCGATGATTTAGCTGCATCAGAAAACATTATGCAGAAATTGTACCAACATCCTTTATATGCCGCTCACTTAGCAAGCAGAAAAATGCAACAGCCGATTATGTTGGGCTTTAGCGATGGAACCAAGGATGGTGGCTACTTACAGGCCAATTGGAGTATTTATAAATCAAAGGAAGTACTTACGAATATTTCTAGAAAAAATAATATTGTCGTTAAATTTTTTGATGGTCGTGGAGGACCACCAAGTAGAGGTGGTGGTAAAACGCATCAGTTTTACGCATCTATGGGCAACCAAATTGAAAATGAAGAAATTCAATTAACCATTCAAGGACAAACCATTACTTCTAACTTTGGCACGATCAATTCTTCACAATTTAATTTGGAACAATTATTGAGTGCTGGAGTGAGTCATGAATTATTTGCAGATACTAAATTACAATTGTCTCAACAAGATAGATTGGTATTAGAAGAACTAGGAAGCATTAGTTACCAATCCTACCAACAATTAAAAGAACATCCTTTGTTCTTGCCTTATTTGCAAAAATTTAGTCCACTTAATTATTATAGCAAAAGTAATATTGCAAGCAGACCCGCTAAAAGAGGCGCTGGCAATGACTTAAAATTTGAGGACCTACGTGCGATTCCTTTTGTGGGTAGTTGGAGCCAGTTAAAACAAAACGTGCCTGGATTTTTTGGTGTAGGCACTGCATTGCAAGTAATGAAAGAAAAAGGAATGTGGAAGGAAGTCCAATCTCTTTTTAATAATATCGGATTCTTTAAAACCCTAGTAGACAATAGTATGATGAGTATGGTAAAATCTAGTTTTGCTATTACCAAGTATATTGACAATGATCCCCAATACCGTGAAATTTGGAATACTATAAAAGAAGAATTCAAATTGACTACCCAATTATATTTAGAGCTAAGCAACACCAAAAGTTTAATGGAAAATGACACCGTGGCTAAGCATTCTATTTTATTAAGAGATAGAATCGTATTGCCATTGTTAACCTTACAGCAATACGCATTATGCCGTGTGCAGGAGCCTGAAATTGATACTGAGCTAAAAGCTTCATACGAAAAGCTATTAACCAGGACCATGTTTGGTATCATTAATGCTGCGAGAAATTCAGCCTAGTAATTGAAATATAACTTAATTAATTAGTTAGTAATATAATTATACTGGCGCTTTAGTGTCCTTCCATTTCCATAAATGCAAGCAAGCATAGGTTTTATAAGGAGCCCACGCCATTGACTTCGCTAGCATTTTTGTATGCAACTCTTTTTTAGTTTCATATTTAATTTTATACAACCTAACCATTGCTTGTTGAATCCCTAAATCATCTACCGCGAAAACATTTTCATGTCCCAAACTAAACATTAACAGCATCTCCACAGTCCATCTTCCTACCCCTTTAATTTGTGTTAACAAATCAATCACTTCTTCGGGTTGCATTTTATACAATTGCTTGTCTGTAATTTTTTTATCTAAAAAAAACTGTGCTACATTTTGCACATACGCCACTTTTGAATTACTCAATCCAATGCTTCTTAATACGGTTGGATCCGTTCCTATTACTTGCTCACAGCTAGGCTCTTTCCCATCATATAAAGCCAAGAATCGGTCAAAAATTATTTTAGCCACTTTTGTACTTAACTGTTGACTAATGATACTTGCAATTAAACGAATGGGCGTGTTTTTACGACGCTTCAATTCATGATTATCCTCGTTTAATAAGGGCGCTAACTTTAGATCTTTCTTTAAATGTGTTTTATAAGACATGGCACAAATTAGGGAGATTTATTTATTTATCTTAACTTTTGCTTCTATTCAAAAACCTATTGTATGAAAAGAATCATTACCCTGGTTTCCATATTATTAGTTCAAATTTCATTTGCTCAAAATAACGATGTTAAAGCCATACAATCCATCCTCGACCACCAAACCAAGGCTTGGAACAAAGGTGATCTGGAATCCTTTATGGTGGGCTATTTGCAAAGTGACAGTTTGGTGTTTATTGGTAAGGCAGGCCCAAAATACGGGTACGAAAATACCTTAGCCAACTATAAAAAAAGCTATCCCGATACCAGCCATATGGGCAAATTACATTTTGACATTGTAAGTATCAAGCCACTAAATACCGACCATTATTTTGTAATTGGGAAATGGCATTTAACAAGAACCGTTGGGGATCTCAATGGCGTATTTACTTTGATTTTTAGAAAAACAAAAGCGGGCTTGAAAATAATAGCGGATCATAGTAGTTAGCTAATGAAGCAAACTCACTTATCCATTAAAAAATATTAATCTAAACTTTGTTTATTCGCAGCTGCTGCTTTTAACAATCTATCAAACTGCGCTGGTGTGAGGTCATTATAGAAATAATAAACAGGATCTACTTTTGTACCTCTTTTAATTACTTCATAGTGACAATGCGGACCTGTACTTTTACCAGTACTTCCAATGTATCCAATTACTTCACCTCGTTTAACCGACTGACCTGGCTTTGCTTTTACTTTTACCATATGACCATACAAGGTTTGGTAGCCATAGCCATGATTAATCACTACTTTATTGCCATAGCCATCGGTGCTAAATCCTGCGGCTTGCACAACACCATCAGCTGTTGCATAAATTGGAGTGCCCGATGGGGCAGTAAAATCTAAACCTTGGTGAAAACGAAAATCTTTATAAACTGGATCAATACGGTAACCAAAGCTTCCTCCAATCCTGTTTAAATTTTTATTACTTACGGGCTGAATCGCAGGAATAGCTTTTAATAATTTTTCCTTGTTCTTCACCATATTGGTAATCTCTACAAATGAAGTTCCTTGATAAGCCATTCTTAAACTTAAATTATTCAACTGGCCAATCATATTTTTGATCAAATCGGTATTAGACAAATTCTGTATCAAACGTACTTCCTTTTTGGCTTCCATTTCCTTTACACGGGCACTATCCGGAATGGGATCTGCCTCAAAAATGGATCGATATACCTCGTTGTCCCTACCCTCTAATTCCGTCATTTGTAGCTCCAATTGTTTAACTCGATCCTGCAATACACTATAACTTTCTCGATAAGCATCATTTTGTTGACGCAACAACTTTTCCTTAGGGGAATCAATGTACTGGAATATCAGAATTACAATAATGATACCTGTAACTATGGAAGCGGCAATAAAGCCAAATAACTGTAATAAACGCACCCTAAGCGGCACTTCGATTTTCTCAAATCGCAGGGTATGTGTATTAAAGAAGTATTTAATTTTCTTCATTTGAAAAGCGGCTTCAGTTTCTTACCTTTGGGGACCTTAAAAAACCTTACAAATATAGCTTTTAAGGGGAACAAAGCCTAAAATATAGTCACATGATGAAGAGTTCAGAAATTAGACAGCAGTTTTTAGATTTTTTTGCATCAAAAGGGCATGCCATTGTACC
>CANGIZ010000068.1 GCA_947454025.1 Bacteroidota bacterium
AACTCGGTTTGGTTATTGATGATTTCTGGATTGGTCAAAGCCACCCCTACCTGGTCAAATCTAGCTTTTATGGCTTCTAATTTATCTAACATAGTCGTTTTTCTGTGCGCAAAAATAGCTATTTTAGTTGTCAATTAAAAACAAACCCGCCTTATGAAATACCTAGTACCCCTTTTTGTTGCTTTTTCCATCCAAGCCAATAGCCAAGCTATTCATTTTAAGTCGGTTTTGGTAGATACGCACAATGATGCGGTAACTGCTTGTATTGAGAAAAAAGTAAGCCTCGATCAGGACTTAACTGGGATTAATCACTCTGATTTAAAAAGATTCAAACAAGGCGGTGTTGACTATCAATTGTTTTCCATTTGGTGCGATGGCGAAAAGAAAAATCCCTACGCTTGGGCAATGAGAGAAATGGATACGATTGATGCGGTAGCTGCAAGAAACCCCGATAAAATGGTGGTAGCAAAATCTTGGAAGCAAATTCAAGATGCAATCAAGCAAGGAAAATTTATTGCACAATATGGTGTTGAGGGTGGTCATATGATCGAAGACGATATTAATAAACTAGATACATTTTATAAAAGAGGGGTTAGATATATGACCCTTACTTGGAACAATTCTCCAAGCTGGGCAAGCTCTCATGCCGATGAAAAAAATCCAAAATATACTGGACATAAAGGTTTGACTCCTTTTGGAAAAGAGGTAATACGTCGAATGAATAAATTGGGCATTATTGTAGACATTTCACATGTAGGGGAAGCTACTTTTTGGGATGCGATTCATACTACTACTAAGCCTGTGATTGCTTCACATAGTGATGCTTATGCTATTAATCCTGTTTCTAGAAATTTAAAAGATGATCAAATTTTAGCAGTAGGGAAAAATGGTGGCGTGATTAGCTTAAATTTTTATTCTGCTTTTGTGGATAGCAATTATGGTAAAAAAGCGGCTGCGTTTTATAAATCACACAATAAAGAAATTGATTCATTAGTAGCTACTGGAATGCAAAAAGAATATGTACTAGGATTAATTGCAAATAAGTATAAAGCAGAGTCTGACGCAATTAAACCAGACATCGAAGTATTAATGCATCATTTTGATCATATTGTTAAACTAATTGGTGTAGACCATGTAGGATTAGGATCTGATTTTGATGGTATTGATTCAGCACCGCTACAATTAAAGACGGTATTGGATTATCCTGAGTTCACCAAAGCATTAATTAAGCGTGGTTACAAGGATGCAGATATTGCGAAAGTACTAGGTGGAAATTTCTTAAGAGTGTATAGAATAAACAACCCTAATTAATTAAAAAGCCCCTTATATTTTTAAGGGGCTTTTTTTTATTAATAACTTATTAATTTTTGCATTGTCTCATGCAGTCTACTATTTGCTAGATATTGCTTTTCTAAAACGGTATTAAATGGAATAGGTGTATCTAAGGATGCACAACGCATAATAGGTGCGTCTAATTGTGTAAAGCAATGTTCTGCAATCCATGCACTTATTTCACCACCAATGCCTCCAGTTAAATTGTCTTCATGCAATATCATAACCTTACCAGTTGATGCAACTGCTTCCTTTATAGCTTCGTAATCCAATGGAGCCAAGCTTCTTAAATCCAATATGGTTAAGGATAAATCTGTATTTTCTGTTTGGTATTTTTTTGCCCAATGCACGCCCATTCCATAAGTTATAATGGTTACATCGCTACCCGTACTTATAAATTTGGCTTTGCCAATAGGTACTTGATAATAAGCATCTGGAACATCGCCTTCAATACTTCGATACATAGCTTTGTGTTCGAAATATAAAATAGGATTTGGATCCGCTAATGCAGCGATCATTAATCCTTTTGCATCTGCTGGATTAGAAGGATATACCACTTTTAATCCAGGCACATGGGTAAACCAAGCTTCATTCGATTGCGAATGAAAAGGACCTGCACCTACTCCTGCACCTGTTGGCATTCTTACTACCACATCGGCATTTTGCCCCCACCTGTAATGAATTTTGGCTAAATTATTTACAATTTGATTAAAACCGACTGATACAAAATCCGCAAACTGCATTTCCATCACCGACTTAATTCCCTCCAAACTCAATCCCAGTGCGGCTCCTACAATGGCGCTCTCGCAAATGGGCGTATTGCGAATTCTTTGTTTTCCAAATTCATTTACAAACCCTTCGGTCATTTTAAATGCACCTCCATACTCCGCAATATCCTGTCCCATAATAATCATTTCGGGATACCTGTGCATGGAAGCACGCATTGCATCGCTAATGGATTCTATAAATCTTTTATGTTGTACAATAGGCTGCACCAATGTATCTAATGCCGGAATATCATTTGTCGTAAGTGGTGCAAACACATCCTCAACCTCAGCTTCCACCGATGGTGTAAACGGAATGGTCTCCATTACTTGTCTTAAATCGGAATCAATTTGTTCTTTAATTGAGGTGCGAATTTGCGAGGCTTGTTCCGCACTTAATACTTCCGTTGATAATAAATAATCTTCAAAATTTTTAATAGGATCTTTCTGCGCCCAAAGATCAAATAATTCCTTAGGTACATATTTTACACCGCTTGCTTCCTCATGTCCTCTCATTCTAAAAGTATCGCATTCTATCAAATATGGTTTTTGATGCTCAATACAATAGGCTCTAACGCCTTTAATAGTGTTGTAAACTTCTAAAATATTATTTCCATCAATACGCACTCCTTCTATTCCATATCCTTTTGCTCTTTCAACTAAGTGTTCGCATTTATATTGTTCATTCGTTGGCGTGCTTAAACCGTATCCGTTATTTTCGATAATGAAAATTACCGGCAAACCCCATACTGCAGCTACATTCAGGGCTTCATGAAAATCACCTTCACTCGTGCCTCCGTCTCCAGTAAATGCCATTGATGCTTTTTGTTGCCCTCTTTGTTGATAGGCTAATGCAACCCCATCTGCTAATGCCAATTGAGGCCCAAGATGGGAAATCATTCCACACACATAATGCGCCTTGGATCCAAAATGAAAGCTTCTTTCTCTTGCTTTACTATATCCTGTTATATCACCCTGCCATTGTTTAAACAATTCAGTTAATGGCATATCTCTTACAGTAAACACACCCAAATTTCTATGTAAAGGCATGATCCATTCGTCCTGATCCATTGCCAATGTAGCACCCACCGAAATAGCTTCTTGACCAATACCACTAAACCATTTGCTAATTTTTCCTTGACGCAACAGTACCAACATTTTTTCTTCAATCATTCTTGGCAATAACAAAGAACGATAAAAATGCAATAGTTGTTGACTGTCTAAATTTCCGCGTTGATATTCCATTATGATTAGTCTCTAGAATTCAACTTGCTCAATAATTTCAATATTTCCAAGTACAACCAAACCAAGGTAACTAATAAGCCAAATGCACCATACCATTCCATGAACTTAGGCGCACCCATTTCGGCTGCTTTTTCGATAGAATCAAAATCTAATAATAAATTAAATGCAGCAATTCCTACGATAAACAAACTAATACCAATACTTAATGGAGAGCTATTAAATGCAAATCCCATATTCAAACCAAACATGCCTAAAATCCAAACAATTAAATAAAATAAACCAATGCCCATTGTAGCAGACATTACGATGGATCTTAAACGATTGGTTACGTTAATGATTCTGAAATTATACAATAAGAACATTGCCAAAGCAACCCCTAAGGTTAACCCTACAGCATGTAAAATAATATTAGGGTATTTTGTGGCAAATATTGCATTAAAAAATGCACTGATTCCACCTATAAACAAACCTTCTAAAATGGCATAAGCAGGCGCAATATATGCAGCCCAGTTGGGCTTGAACATCATTACCATTGCTAACACAAAACCACCAATAGCGCCAACTAACATTAACATCGTAGCAGTACCTTGGTTTCCTGGTTGAGCATACACATTCCAAATATACATAGCAGATGCCATTACCATCAATAATAAAAATCCGAACTTATTAATGGTACCACGCACACTCATTACTCCAAAAGCATTGGATGTTTCGTGTAAACTCTTGTCAAAAATTTTTTCGGTAAGGGTTGGGTTCCCTGTATTAAATGCGCCCATAATGATTGTGTTTTTTTTCTAGTATAAATGTACAAAAAATGTCTTGTTCAAAAAGTTTAAAAAATGTTAACGTCCGCCATTTTTTAAACTAGGATATTGAGTTAGTTTTCGAAATTGGTAATGTGGATTTGTTTTTAATATCGAAACCATCGCAGCTAATTTCGCTGAATCCACCGATGCCCCAAACATATGATCATGCATTAGGATCACTAAATGATTTTTAGTCATGGTTTGGTTTTTTGCAAATAAGGTATCCACCAAATTCGCCATTCTTTGTGCACTTTGTACGGGTCTTCCTTTTTTATTAAAATGCCACTCTAAGTCCCAACCTATTATGTTATAACCGGCGCTATCTAATTTATGCACCAAGGGTCTTACTAAACCACTTGCCCTTTTAGCTATATTGGTATTCCATGCATTATTTCCTGGTAAGCGAATGATATTGTTTTTTGGATGCAATATATTTTTAGCCCTTAAAAAGTCGAAAAAAGCTGTGTCGGGTTGGTGATAAAAGTCCAGATACTTTCCATATGCATGAGAATAACTATGATTGCACAAAGCAAATAAACTATCGTTTTTGTAAATGCTACTGTATAGCCCTTTTGTAAAAATGGATCTTTCCTGATGCATGCCCACTTCAAAGAATGTCGCTTCTACTTTTTGATGTGTACAAATGTTCATACAGTTCGCGGTACCAACAAGTGGCCCGTCATCAAAACTCAAATAAATATACTTTGTCAAGCTATCTGAAACAAAGGGTTTAGCAACGGGAACGATTGCAGCATGTTGAATACTTGGTAGCCATAAATGAGTCAATAAGTAAAAAATTGGGGCGAACATCATACTGCCTTGAATTGAGGCACGAAGTTAGCTAAGAAAATATAAAAAAAACACTAAAAAAGGAGCATTTAGGCGGCTGTCTTAGTACCTTTGTAATCAAATTACAGCTATATGCAGAACGAAGTTATTTTACAGGATGTAGTAATTAAATTTGCTGGTGATAGTGGTGACGGTATGCAATTGACAGGACAGCAATTCACAAATAATACTGCTATTTTAGGAATCGACCTCGCAACTTTTCCTGATTTTCCTGCAGAGATCAGAGCTCCTATTGGAACTTTACCTGGAGTAAGTGGATTCCAAGTTCACTTTAGTTCGGACAAAGTATATACACCTGGTGATGCATGTGATGTATTAGTTGCAATGAACGCAGCAGCATTAAAAGTAAATTTAAAGAGCTTAAAAAAAGGCGGAAAAATTATTGCGAACACCGATGGTTTTGATGTTAAAAATTTACGTCTTGCAAATTACGCTGACGGAATTAATCCGCTTGAAGATGGAAGTTTAGATGGATATGAGTTAACAAAAATTGACGTTACTAAATTAACACGTGAAGCATTAAAAGACTTCCCTGAATTAGGAAATAAAGAAAGAGATCGTGCAAAAAATATGTTTGTACTGGGTGTAATTTACTGGGTATATAATAGAGATTTAGATACTACCATCAGTTTCCTAAAAGAAAAATTCGGAAAAAAAGAATCCATTTTAAATAGCAATATCGCAGTTTTAAAAGCAGGCTATTTTTATGGAGAAACAGCCGAACTATTTAATGCAGCTAGATTCAAAGTAGAAAAATCCAAAATGGAACCAGGTACTTACCGAAGTATCATGGGTAACCAAGCATTATCAATGGGATTAATAGCTGCTTCTCAAAAATCAAAATTGCCTTTATTTTTAGGCTCTTATCCTATCACACCAGCTACCGATATCTTACATGAATTAAGCAAGTATAAAAACTTTGGTGTTAGAACCTTCCAAGCCGAGGATGAAATTGCGGGTATCGCTTCTGCTATTGGAGCAAGCTATGGTGGACAAATTGGTTTAACTACCACCTCAGGTCCTGGTATGGCTTTGAAGACCGAAGCAATGGGCTTAGCAATGATGTTAGAATTGCCATTGGTGATTGTAAACATTCAAAGAGGTGGACCTTCAACAGGTTTGCCAACCAAGACAGAGCAAAGTGATTTAATGCAAGCATATTATGGAAGAAACGGTGAAGCACCTATTCCAATTTTAGCAACCTCTACACCAAGTGATTGTTTTGAAATGGCATTTGAAGCAGTGAGAATTGCTTTACAACATATGACGCCTGTTATTTTATTAAGTGATGGATATATTGCGAATGGTGCAGAACCATGGAAATTCCCTAAAGCCGCTGACCTACCTGAAATTGAAGTGACTTTCAAAACAAAATTGGATGAAGGTGAATTAAAATACAAACCATATACTCGTAACGAAAAATTAGCGCGTCCTTGGGCTGTGCCTGGAACACCAGGATTAGAACATCGTATTGGTGGTTTGGAAAAACAACATGAAACGGGAAACGTAAACTACGAAGCAGAGAACCACCAGTTCATGATTAAAATGAGAGAAGCTAAAGTAGAAAAAATTGCAGACTATATTCCTAAACAAACTATTGACAGCGGTGCTGAAAAAGGTAAAGTATTGGTATTAGGATGGGGTTCTACTTATGGAACGATTAAAAGCACTTTGATGGATTTACAAGCACAAGGCAAATCAGTAAGCCATGCACATATCAAGTACATGCGTCCTTTCCCAAGTAACTTAGGAGATATTTTAAAGAATTTTGAAACCGTTTTGATTCCTGAAATCAACAATGGTCAATTAATTAAAATTATCCGTGACAAATACTATGTAGATGCTAAAGGTTATAATAAAATGATGGGTGTGCCTATTACTAAACAAGAATTAACGGACGCAATCAATCAATACTTATAGTGATCACTTCACATTAACCATATAAAAAAGGGTTCCAAATTTGGAACCCTTTTTTGTTGGATCAAATCCATCTATTCAACTTTATTATTTTTTTCATAGTACTTGCAAAATGCCTGTAAACCACAATCAGCGCACTTAGGGCTTCTTGCCAAACAAGTATAACGCCCATGAAGAATAAGCCAATGATGTGCAGTATGCACTAAATGAGTGGGTATTTTTTTAATTAATTCTTTTTCTACCGCTAGAGGTGTTGTAGCTGTCATGGGTACCAAACCCAATCTTTTACTTACTCTATTTACATGCGTATCTACGGCCATATTGGGTTGATTATCCCAAACGCTGGTAATTACATTGGCAGTTTTTCGACCTACTCCTGGTAGCTTTACCAATTCATCAATAGTCATAGGCACTTCCCCCTTAAAATCATTTACCAATAATTGACTCATGCCAATCAAATGCTTGGTTTTATTGTTAGGATAAGAAATACTTTTTATGAGTGGAAACAGCTCGTCAAAGCTGGCTTTCGCCATTTTTTGGGGGGTAGGATATTGTTTGAAAATAGCTGGTGTAGTAAGGTTTACCCGCTTATCGGTACACTGTGCCGATAATATTACAGCAACTAATAATTCAAATGGATTTTGATACACTAATTCTGTTTCAGCAACAGGCATATGTGTTTGGAAAAAATCTAGCACTTTTTCGTAGCGTTCTTTCTTTGTCATTTTTTTTCGGCAGCGGTGACTTGTGCAGTAGCCGTATCTTGAAATATATATACTTCCTCTCCTTCGCGCTTTAATAAATAACGCTCACGTGCATATTTTTCAATAGCAGCCGGATTGTTCTGTAAATTGTTCAACTGCTTTTGAGTTTGCTCAATTTCGTCCTTATAATATTTTTTAGCAGCTTCTACTTTCTTTAATTCTCCGGCTCTTTCTTTTTGTTGAAAATAATCACGTTGATCAAAAAATAACATCCAAACTACAAAACCAACCGCCACTAAAAAATAGCGATTTATTAAAATAGGAATGATTTTTTTGATGACTTGCATGCTATATGATTAGCGTAAAATTAGCATAGTTCTGCTAATACTCAAAAATTAAAAAGGCCCCGATTGCTCGGGGCCTTTCATTATTCATTGGATTGAATTTATTTGTTGCCAAATTTCAATTTTCCTTTTGTTGGAAATACACCAGTTTCTCCTAATTGCTCTTCAATACGGATTAATTGGTTGTACTTAGCCATACGATCGGTACGAGAAGCAGAACCAGTCTTAATTTGACCACAGTTCAACGCTACTGCTAAGTCAGCAATCGTAGTATCTTCAGTTTCACCAGATCTGTGAGACATAATGGTGTTATAGCCATTGTGTTGCGCTAAACTTACCGCGTTAATGGTTTCAGTTAAAGTACCAATTTGGTTTACTTTTACCAATAAGCCATTAGCGATTTTTTTATCGATACCAGTTTGTAAACGGTTTACATTCGTTACAAATAAATCGTCTCCTACTAATTGACATTTAGAACCAATTGTATCAGTTAAGTTTTTCCAACCAGCCCAATCATCTT
The DNA here is from genome assembly GCA_947454025.1 of Bacteroidota bacterium. Classification (GTDB taxonomy): domain Bacteria; phylum Bacteroidota; class Bacteroidia; order Chitinophagales; family Chitinophagaceae; genus Sediminibacterium. The sequence goes on from CANGIZ010000068.1 coordinate 8,482, forward strand.
CAGCCATACCGTCTTCAATTGAAACGATAGGATATTTCTTAACCCATGATTCCCAATATTTAACCAATTGATCAGAACTCATTTCTTTTCCTGAGCTCTTATGGAAAACATATTTCTTTTTCTTAGCGTTCCATAACTCACTGTTAGCTGCATCCATTGCAATTGCAATTTGAGTACCTGCTTTGTAACCAGCAGCAGTAATTGCTTCTAATACAGTTTCAATTGCTTCTTCATTGCTTTGAATGTTTGGAGCGAATCCACCTTCATCACCTACGTTGGTGCTGTATCCTTTCTTCTTTAATGTGCTCTTTAACTGATGGAAAATTTCAACTCCCCAACGTAAGCCTTCACTAAAGCTAGGAGCGCCTACTGGCATAATCATGAACTCTTGGAAATCAATTTTATTATCGGCGTGTGCTCCACCATTTAAGATGTTCATCATTGGCATTGGCAATGTTCTTGCATTTGTTCCACCAAT
>CANGIZ010000069.1 GCA_947454025.1 Bacteroidota bacterium
CATATCATGACAAATCAAGCCCCGAAGATATTTATGCATTTTTTGCCATGAGTAAAAAGGCATTTAAAATGAATGTAGGCATTTTATATAAATCTAAATTAATAACCATCGAAGACGGTGGAATTCGTTTAGTTCCTGAATCGCCTGAATCTTCTGAAGTAACCGCTTAATTTTATTGTATGTCACAAGAAGTATTTATCGTAGCCGCAGTAAGAACACCAATAGGTTCTTTTGGTGGATCTTTAAGTAGTTTAACAGCAACGCAGTTAGGAGGCATCGCGATTAAAGGTGCTGTAGATAAATTACAACTAGACGTTGGTTTAATTGATGAAGTTATAATGGGATCGGTGATACAAGCCGGTTTAGGTCAAGCACCTGCAAGACAAGCTAGTAAATCAGCGGGTCTTCCCAATAAAGTTATTGCAACAACTGTAAACAAAGTATGTGCTAGTGGTATGAAGGCTATTACAATCGCTGCTCAAAACATTTTATTGGGTGATGCAGATATTGTTATTGCGGGTGGAATGGAAAGTATGAGTAATGTTCCCTTTTACAATACTACACAACGTTGGGGCAATAAGTATGGTGATATTACCATGCAAGACGGTTTAGCAAAAGATGGCTTAGTGGATGCCTATGATAAAGTTGCCATGGGTAATTTTGCTGACCTATGTGCAAGCGAAAATAATATTTCAAGGGCCGACCAAGATGCTTTTGCAATTGGTAGTTATCAAAAATCTCAACAAGCAACCGAACAAGGTTTATTTACTGCAGAAATTATTCCTGTAGCTATTCCACAGCGAAAAGGAGATCCAATCATTGTATCAAAAGACGAAGAACCTTATAACGTTAAGTTTGATAAAATCGCACAATTAAATGCAGCTTTTAGTAAAGAAGGTACTGTAACGGCTGCGAATGCAAGTACGATGAACGATGGAGCCGCAGCTTTAATTTTAATGAGTGGTGAAAAAGTAAAGGAGTTAGGACTTACACCTATTGCAAAAGTGATCAGTTATGCCGATGCTGAACAGGATCCAAAATGGTTTACAACAAGTCCAGCATTAGCCATTCCAAAAGCGTTAGCAAAAGCAAATATGAATGCTGAAGAAATAGATTTTTTTGAATTCAATGAAGCTTTTTCGGTTGTAGGAATTGTGAATACCCAATTATTGAAACTAAATCCGAATAAGGTAAATGTAAATGGGGGAGCAGTATCCTTAGGACATCCATTAGGTTGTAGTGGAGCTAGAATTGTGGTAACCCTAATTCATGTACTTCAACAAAAAGAAGCTAAATACGGTGCGGCTGCAATATGTAATGGAGGTGGTGGTGCAAGTGCAATCGTTATTGAAAGATGCTCGTAAATTTGTAAGTACCAGTATTTATACTCCAGCCTGTTCAACAACTTCGTCCATCATAATTCCATAATGGCTTTCGTCATAAATACATTCTCCATTTTTGATTAACACTACTTGTGGAGACTCATGATGCACTTGAAAAGTTTCAGCAACTGCTGCGGAAATATTTCTATAGTTCAATAAATCTAAATAGTAAAAGTCAATAGCGTCAGGTGCTTCAGCGCGCTCAAATCTCGAAAATGCCATCTTAGAAATACTACAAGTGGTACTATGCTTAAAAATCAATTGCGGCTTATTAAAAGAAGCTTCACGTATACTTGCTAATTGATCAATGTCATTTAGATTTATCCAATTCATATATATCCTATTATTTTGCAAAATTATATAAAATAGCCATAGTATTTAGTATAATTCACACTTAAAATTTATCAATATTGATTAACTTCGACAAATAATATTTTTTATGCCATTAGAATTGCTAAAACCCATCTGTTTCATTGATTTAGAAACCACTGGTATCAATGTGAGTATGGATAGAATCGTAGAAATTGCGATAGTTAAAATTGGATTAGATGGAGTAAAGCAGGTGAAAAGACGATTGGTAAATCCAGAAATGCCCATTCCAAAAGCAAGTTCGGATGTACATGGGATAACCGATGAAATGGTAAAAGATGCGCCCACTTTTAAGACTATTGCGAACGAAGTAAAACAATTTTTAGAAGGAGCAGATATTGGTGGATATAATAGCAATCGTTTTGACGTACCCATGTTAAATGAAGAATTTTTAAGAGCGGGCATCAACGTTGACATGGAATCGCGTAAATTATTAGATGTACAAAAGGTGTTTCATATGATGGAACAAAGAACATTAAGTGCAGCTTATCAGTTTTATTGTCATAAGACTTTGGAAGACGCTCATTCTGCTGAGGCGGATGCAACTGCCACATGGGAAATCTTAGAAGCACAAATTGAAAGGTATCCACAGATAGGTAAAACGGTGGAATCCATTGTAAAATTTACAGGCGAAGACCAAATTATAGACTTTGCAAGACGTCTAGTGTACGAGAATGGCATTGCTGTATTTAATTTTGGTAAACACAAAGGAAAGCCTGTAATTCAAGTACTTAAGGAAGAACCACAATATTATGATTGGATGATGAAAGGAGATTTTGCCTTGCATACCAAACAAAAATTAACCGAAATCCTTAACAAATCTATATTAAATAAATAATTTATATAAAATATTTAGTAATTTAGTTGAATATACCCCCCTATAATCAATGAAAAAATTAGTTTTAATACCTACTTATAACGAAAAAGAGAATATCGCTTCTATTATTGAAGCTGTTTTATTTTTTGCTTCTGGCTACCATGTACTTGTAATTGATGATGGATCTCCTGATGGAACTGCAGATATTGTTAGAGGCATCATACAAAATCACCCTGATCGTGTATTTATAGAATGTCGTTCTGGTAAACTTGGATTAGGCACTGCTTATATTCACGGATTTAAATGGGCATTGGCAAGAAACTACGATTATATCATTGAAATGGATGCGGATTTTTCACACAATCCAAACGACTTAGATCGTTTATGTGCAGCCTGTGATGCAGGTGCTGATGTAGCTGTTGGCAGTAGATATGTAAAAGGAGGCGCCACTGAAAATTGGCCCTTAGATAGAAAAATATACTCTCAAGGTGGTTCAGCTTACACTAGAATCATTACAGGCATGCCTGTTAAAGATCCAACTGCAGGTTTTGTATGTTATAAGAGCAAAGTTTTAGCAGCGATGAATTTAGATAATATTAAATTCATAGGCTATGCATTTCAAATTGAAATGAAATTTGCCGCTTGGAAGTTAGGTTTTAAAATTAAAGAAGTGCCAATCATCTTTATCGATAGAAAAATTGGGGTAAGCAAAATGTCTAAAGGGATTATAAAAGAAGCCATTTTAGGTGTCCTTAATATGCAATGGCTATCTATTACAGGTCGCTTTTTAAAGCAGATTGCTAAAATTCCCAAATAAATCCAAAGGTTGGCGTTACAAATACTCGATTCCCATCCGCTAAACTTGGAATTCCATTCGAACCGTCTTTTTTAATAGGGCCACCATCAGTTGTTTTGAAAGTTCCATTGGGGTAAGATTCAAACACATAAGCTTTGGGGGATACCGAAGTACTGCCATACCAATTGGTCACATCTATAAAAAAGTCAATAGTCGTATTTTTGTAATTGTATTTTTTGTCTACTCTCATGTCACTCGAATGGAAGTCAGATAAACGAAGTGAATTTAACTTAGTGTAATCTAAAACACCTGACCCTAAGGTAACAAAGTTTAACTTACTTGTTACTGGATCATAAGGAGTATAAGGTGTTCCACCTTGGTATCTAAATTTAATACCCAATTCCCAATTGTGGTTAAATTTATATCCCATAGTTAAACTTAATGTGTGAATATTCTCCCAAGCGCTTTTAATATATTCTCCGTTTATATTTGTGTAAGCACTTCTAAAAAAACTATAACTAGCAACACCAAAAAAACGTTTCGTTAATTTTTGTTGAGCGAATAATTCATATCCATAACTTCTTCCCTTACCAGTTGTTGATATTGGTTCATTCCCTAAAACATTAAAGTCTGCCCCTAAGTTAGAAAGGCTAATTCCTTTTTGAATACTTATTGGGACATTAAAATATCTTTTATAAAATACTTCGGCAGTAAAACGTGTTGCATCATTGGGTATGTATTCAATTCCAGTTACATAATGGTTACTGCCAATGTAGTCGGCGTTTTTATTGACAAAATTTCCATTCAAGTCTTTAAATCCTAAAGCGGTATTGGGCGCAACTTTAAAGTATCTACCCACCGATGCGTTTAAGGTTAACTTGTCTGTCAATACATAACTTAATCCAATTCGTGGAGAGAGTCTTTGCATGAAAGATCTTCCCGCATTATTAAATCCATTACCATCGGTACGGATGCCTGCACTAATGCCTAAGCGATTGTCAAATGCTCTTTTACCTAGTTGGAAAAAAGCGCCATATTTTTTATAATTTAAGTTGGTATTGTAATGATAAATATTAGATATGGGTTGTACTGCGTTTATAAACCTTGGGTCTGACTGAAAGCTACTTAACACCTGAAATGTAGCGTTGTCGTATTCTATGGATTGTAAATTCGCACCCGTTGTCCACTTAAGACCTAATAAGCTTTTTGTGATATCCCATCTTACAGTATTGCCAATGTCATTTGAACTATAATCAAAAGTTTTTTCACCTTTATCTTGACTTAAATTATTTTGGTATTTTTCATTAATATTATTCAAATGGTTTCTGCTTATACTCAAATTCCAATATCCCTTGTTAATCAAATGTTTTAAAGAAACACCAACTGTATAGCTCCATTGGTTAATCGTAGGATTTAAATTTAAAGCAAATATTTTTTCGGGTGTCGCATTACGAGGTGCTACATAATAAAAATTGTCTATAGCACCCACACCTAAAAAGGTAAGTGTTGTTTTTGTATTTATTTGATGCGTTACTTTATATTGAAAATCCCAATAATTAGGTCGTATTGGCAAGTCTAAAACATGGAATAAAAATTGCAAATAACTTCGTCGTGCAGATACTAAAAAAGTAGTTTTTCCTGATTTTGAAAGCGGGCCACTAAGGGTAGTTGCAAATTCAGTGGCACCCATTCGAACATTGCCTTCTAATTTATCGGCATTGCCTCTTTTTTGTTTAAATTCAAATACCGAGGAGAGTGCGTTGTCATATTTAGCATCAAAAGCCGAAGAAGATAATTTCACTTCATCAATAAAGGAGACGTTTAAAATACCTTGGGGCCCACCAGCACTACCTTGGGTGCTAAAATGATTGATGACAGGTATTTCAATACCATCTAAATAAAATACATTTTCATTAGGGGCGCCCCCTCTTACTATAATATCATTTCTAAAACCCGCGGAGGTCGTGGAAGAACCCGTTACACCTGGTAAAGACTGTACTACTTTTGAAATATCAAAATTACTTCCTGGGCTTGATTTAATTTCTTCAGCTGTTAACTTTTGAACACTTAGGGGCGTTTCCAAAGTAGCGGCTCTTACTGATTTTTTTATATTGCCAACAACCACCTCCTTTAATACCATGGCTTCTTGAACCAGCTCAATGGTGCTGGAACTCGTATTGCCCGAACTTACTATCACGTTATAAAGCGTGTAAGGAATACTCCCAAAGGATTTGATTACAATTTGATATTGACCTGTTGGAATTCCTCTAAAATGATAACTACCTAAACTGTCTGTAAGGGTAGAAAAGGGGGTATTTACAATTTTAACACTCGCTCCAGCAATGGGGATTTGGGTATTTTTATCTATTACCCAGCCATTCAAGTTTCCCTTGGATTGAGCCAACCCAATTTGACATATTATTTGTAAAATTACCGCTAATAATAATCTTCTCATTTTAAGTACAATAAGTTGTAATTTATAACAAATTAATTACGAAATTGTTGTTGAAAATTAATTCAATTATACCCTTGTTTATGAAGTACACTTTATCCATTTTTCTTTCTTTAATGACTTTGATGGCTACTGCGCAAAAAAAGCCTTTAGACCATACCGTATATGATAGCTGGCAGTCCATAAAAGACCTTGTTTATCAGCCTCAGGGCCATTTTATAGCATATAGTATTAGCCCACAGGAAGGTGATGCACAATTGGTAATCAGAAATGTACAATCTGGATCCGAAATGAAGATTGACAGAGGAGCACAAGCTAATTTTACTGAAGATGGTTTGTTTTTGATTGCCAAAATCAAACCCTTTTTCGCCGACACTCGAAAAGCTAAGATAGATAAAAAGAAACCCGATGAAATGCCAAAAGACAGCATGGCCATTGTGAATTTATCAACCTTATCAGTCGAGAAAGTAGCTTCTGTAAAAAGCTTTCAGCTTGCTGAACATGGCAATGGATTATTGGTGTATTTAAAAGACAAAAAAGGGGATATTAATAAGGAAGGTACTGATTTAGTAATGCGAGATTTAAATGGAACTTATGCCCGCAATTTTTCCAATGCAGCAGCTTATGCAATCCAACCCAATGCTTTAGGAGTTGCAATTTATCAAGTGAAAACAAAAACAAGCGATGCGAAAGTAATACTTGCTTCCATTGCAGATACTTTGCCTAAAACAATCAGTCAACATTTTAATTCCGTAACGGGTTTGGTTTGGCAGGAGCAAGGAAGCAAACTAGCTTACTTATTAGAAAGAGACAGTACTGATAAGGCTTTACAAAAAAACTATAGCTTAGCTTATTATGAAACTAGTTTTGATTCTGCTAAAATTGTAGTTACAAGGAATCACAATAGCTTACCAATATCTTATACCCTTGGAGGAGATCGAAAATTGAGTTTTAGTAAATCAGGAACAATAATTGAATTTGGTATACAGCCAATGTTGCCAGCAAAAGATACTAGTTTACCTGAATTTGAAAGAGCTAGCTTAGACATTTGGCATTATGCGGATGCAAATTTACAGTCAGTGCAATTGAAGAATTTAGATGCTAGTTTAAAAAGTACTGAAACAACTTTATTCAATACCAAGGACAATTCAGTAAGTTATTTGGGTAAAATCAAGGATCGGGATGTAATAAGTACAATGGAGGGAGATGGTAAATACAGTTATGCCACCATTGACTCTGCATATGCGATTGCTTTTCAATGGCAAGGATTTGCGTTAAAAGATATTTACCGTATTCAAAACAGCAATGGACAAAAACAGCTAGTACACAAAAGTTGGAAGGGCAATCTAATATCTAGTGCATATGATGGAAATAGGTTAGTGTTTTATGATGAACCACAAAAAAAATACATTGCCTATAATGCATTAACAGGAAAAGAAACGGTCATTGCAAAGGATATTAAAACAAGTTTATTTGACGAGGAAAATGATGTACCAGATGATCCAAATGCTTATGGAATTGCTAAATGGATGAATAACAACGAACAACTTATTATATATGATCGATACGACTTGTGGTTAGTGGATGCCAATGGTGTAAAGCCATCAGTTTTATTAACGAATGGTAGAAAAAATAAGATCAATTATCGATTCGTGGAAACTGATGCTGATCGTAAAACTTTCTCTTCGAATGATACCATTTTATTAAAAGGTTTTAATGAGATAGATAAATCTGAGCAATTAGCAAGTTTGCATTTAGACACGAAAGCTTTATTTGTATTGAATAGTGTGCCTATGCATTTGACGTCGATAGTTGCTGCAAAAAAATCAAATAATTTTGTGGCATTACAAGAAGATGAAAAAACGGCACCTAACTTATATGCTTACACCTTAACAAGTGAAAAACAAAATCCAGTTGCATTTACTAAAATCAATACACAACAGGAAAATTACAATTGGATGACTTCGCAGTTAGTGAAGTGGAAATCATATACTGGAAAGACAGCAGAAGGGATTTTGTACTTGCCAGAAAATTTTGATGCAAAAAAGAAATATCCAATGATTGTATATTTTTATGAAAGAAACAATCAAACCTTACATAATTATTTGCCACCTGCACCAACCCCTTCTCGTTTAAATATTCCATTTTTTGCAAGTAGAGGTTATGTAGTTTTTGTGCCGGATATTTGGTATCAAAAAGGATATCCAGGTCAAGGAGCATATGATTATATCTTAAGTGGTACAAGAGCCATGATTCAAAAAGGTTTTATTGATAGTACCAAAGTTGGTTTACAAGGCCAAAGTTGGGGAGGATACCAAATTGCCTATTTAATTACAAAGACTAAATTATATGCCGCAGCTTGGGCAGGAGCACCGGTTGTAAACATGACAAGTGCATATGGTGGAATTAGATGGGGTACTGGTGTTAATAGACAATTCCAATACGAAAAAACACAAAGTAGAATTGGAGCTACCTTATGGGAACGACCTGATTTATATATCAAAAACTCTCCGTTATTTTCATTGCCAAGTGTAACAACGCCATTGGTAATTATGAGTAATGACGCAGATGATGCAGTGCCTTGGTATCAAGGAATTGAATACTTTACTGCAATGCGTCGTTTAAATAAAAAAATGTGGTTATTGGTTTATAATAACGAAGCACATAATTTAGTGGAGCGTAAAAATAGAAAAGACATCCAAATTAGAGAACAACAATTCTTTGACCATTATTTAAAAGGAGAACCCATGCCAACTTGGATGAGCACAGGATTGCCTGCTATTATGAAAGGTCGTGATTGGGGTTTAAAATAAATTTATAGACTGATTAACAAAAAAGCCCTCGAATTTCGAGGGCTTTTTTTATACTAATGTCTCGTCCTGAAAAAAGTTGACTACAAAATGAAATTGTATGCAACAGTTAACGATCCGCATAAAAAGCGGACAGCCTCAAAGAAAGTTTAGCGAGGTATTTAAAAAAGAAGTTGTTCGAGATTTTGAACAAGGGGTATTAAACAAA
>CANGIZ010000070.1 GCA_947454025.1 Bacteroidota bacterium
GATTTTTTATTAAAATGGATGCATACCGTACCTACTGAATCCCAATATCCAACTTATGATTCAGCCGACTATTGGCCCTCCTACTGCAAGTTTATGTTTATGGGTGCCGAAAAAGGTCCCATTCCTTCGAATATTAAAATTTTCAATAAGCCAGGTGATGCGTATGGATTTTTGTTAGACATTAGTTATATCGTTGATACAGTGAATAAAGTAGAGTTTATGTTAAGTGGTGTGATCTATTGTAATAAGGATAGTATTATAAATGATGGTAAATATGATTATGAAACCGTGGGATATCCATTTTACAAAAACCTTGGTCACTTAATTTATGACTATGAATTAAAAAGGAAAAAGGCTTACCTACCCAATTTTGATAACATTTTGCCATAAATAGCTTAAAACTTACACGCGTTTGCGAATTATTTGCGAAATTTGCAATATCAAATTATATACCATGATATTATCTTCTTTATTAAATCGTTTTAGTGAGCCAGAAACATTGAAAATGGCTAAGTTAGGTCGTGAATTAAGAGCACAAGGAATTGATGTGATTGACCTAAGCTTAGGTGAACCCGATTTTGATACACCCCAACACATTAAAGACGCAGCCATTAAGGCAATTAATGATAACTGGTCACACTATACACCTGTTGCTGGATTTTTAGATTTAAGAGAAGCAGTATGTGCTAAATTAAAAAGAGATAATAACCTTGACTATAAACCAGAACAAATTGTTACTTCAACTGGTGCGAAGCAAAGTTTAGCAAATGCCATTTTAGCTTTGGTAGATGATGGCGATGAAGTAATTATTCCTACACCATATTGGGTAACTTATTCTGAATTGGTAAAAATTGCACGTGGTAAAGTAGTTGAAGTAAGAACAAGTACCGAAGCTGGATTTAAAGCAACACCAGCACAAATTGAAGCAGCTATTACACCTAGAACAAAAGTATTTATGTTCTCTAGCCCTTGTAACCCAAGTGGTGCAGTGTATAGCAAGGAGGAATTAAAAGCATTAGCAGATTTATTTAAGAAATATCCTCAAATCACTATTTTATCGGACGAGATTTACGAATACATCAACTTTGTTGGTAAGCATGAGAGCATCGCTCAATTCGCAGATATTAAGGATCAAGTTGTAGTAATTAATGGTTTGAGTAAGGGCTTTGCTATGACAGGTTGGAGATTGGGTTATACCGCTTCGACTGTTGAAATTGCAAAAGCAATGGAAAAATTACAAGGTCAGTTTACATCTGGCACTTGTTCAATTACACAAAAAGCAGCGGTTACTGCATTAGTAGGTGATTTAAAACCTTCATTGGAAATGACCGAAGAATTTACACGTCGTCGTACAACAACATTAAAATTAGTAAGTGAAATGCCGGGCTTTAAATGCTATGCTCCAGAAGGTGCATTTTATGTATTCCCCGATGTAAGTTCTTATTATGGAAAATCAGATGGCACTCAAACTATTACCAATGCTTCCGATTTTAGCATGTACTTATTAAATACAGCACACGTTTCATCGGTAATGGGTGATGCATTTGGAGAACCAAATTGTGTACGTTTCTCTTTTGCGAATAGCATGCCAAATATTGAAAAAGCATGGGCTCGCATAAAGGAGGCGTTGGCTAAGTTAAAATAGTGACTCCCGAGAAATTTCAAATGTTTGAAAACAGGTTGCTTAAAAACTATAAGCACCGACTTAAACAAGCCAAGCGCTTAAGCCTTACTTGTTGGAAATTGTATGACCATGACTTACCAGAGTTCCCTGTTTGTATTGAATTTTACGAAGAGTACATTTATATCGCCGAATATAACCGACGTCATGCATTAAGCGAGGAGGAACATGCAGATTGGTTTGAAACAACTAAAACCATCATTTCCAATATGACTGGCGTACCGGTGGATCATATGTATGTGAAGCTGCGTAAAAGAATGTCGCATCGCGAAGGCCAATATGAAAAAGAAGAAGTTACAGCATCAAAAATTATTACCGTTCAAGAAAATGGTCATAAATTTCTTGTAAACCTAACCGACTATTTAGATACGGGGTTATTCTTGGATCATCGCATAACCCGACAAATGGTAGCTTCCGAAGCAAAGGATACAAATTTCTTGAATCTTTTTAGTTACACTAGTTCCTTTTCGGTATACGCAGCAGCGGCAGGTGCTAAAACGGTTACCTCGGTAGATTTATCCAAAACTTATTTAGCTTGGAGTGAAGACAATTTTGCGATTAACTTATTAAAGAATCCAGTTGCTTTTCAATTTGTGCATGCCGATGTAAAACAATATTTAAAAACATTGCCAACCAATCATTATGATTTAGTAGTAATGGATCCGCCTACTTTTAGCAATAGTAAAAGAATGAAGGATATTTTAGATATTCAACGTGACCATGTAGAATTAATTAACGATGTTATACGTGCCATGAAACCTGGTGGCATCTTGTATTTTAGCACTAATTATACGCAATTTATCATCGACTTGGAGCATATTAACAGTACTCAAGTAAAAGATATTACAAAAGCAACTACCCCATTTGATTTTGAAGGAAGACTAAAACGTTGGTGTTACAAAATTATAAAGCAGCCATAATTTTTTCGTGTAATGCAATAACCTGTGGAAGCACTAAGTGTTGATCATCGTTCACAATCACCCAGTCACACAATTTCATTTTAAGTACTTCGTCAATTTGATGTATCATTCTTTTTTCTACTTCCTCCTTTGTGCAGTGGTCTCTTTTCATGACTCTATGTATGCGCAAAGCTTTTGGTGCAGTCACCCCAATCATTTTTTGCACACCTGCTACCGAACCAGATTCAAAAAACAAAGCCGCTTCTTTAATTACATAAGGAGTCGTTTGTAATGCAGCCCAGTCCAATGCGGCTTGAATTGTAATGGGATGCACAATGGAATTTAATAATTCCAATTTATATGGATCGGAAAATACCAATTTGGATAAGTAAGCCCTGTCCAAAACTGCATCTTTCAATTTAACATCTACCTTTTTTCCAAATTCATTATCGTAGGCATATACTTGTTCTCCAAATGCAGCAATCAATTTTTCCTTAATCACTTCACTAGTGTTCATAATGTTTTTAGCAGCAGCATCGGCATCAAATATAGGCACACCCAAGTTCGCAAACACTTTTGCGATGGTGGACTTGCCTGACCCGATTCCTCCTGTTAAACCAATAATCACTGACATGTAAAAATTTACTACTTAAAGTTAAATGAATTATAGACACAAAAAATCCGAAACCCATCTCCGAATTGGAAACTGATTTCGGATTCAATATTATGAAAAGAAAACTATTTATTAATAGCCTGAGACCATTCTAAGCTAATAGAAGATCTTTCGATTTTCAAGTAGCTACCTGGGCTAACTTCTAATTGTACAGTATTGTCTTCGTTTACTTTATTAATCGTACCATGGATACCAGCAATCGTAACTACTTTATCTCCTTTTTGCATACCATCAATAAACTTCTTTTGCTCTTTTGCTTTTTTAGCTTGTGGACGAATCATGAAAAACCAAAAAACTACGATGATACCACCTAACATCACCAATTGAAATGTACCACCACCTTGTGGAGCTTGTAATAAAATTGCTGTCATTTTTATTTGTTTAAATTATTTTAAAATTTGATAAGCGCATTTGCTTCTTACAAATATAAGGTAAAGATACTATTTCCCCTTGTGGCTTACTTTTTGAATTTTACCATTGCCCACTAATTCCTTATGGATGCTATCCAAAATGCCATTTACAAAATGCCCACTTTGTTCAGTACTGTATTCTTTTGCAAGATCAATGTATTCGTTAATAGTAACCTTAGTTGGGATGGTGTCAAAATATACCAACTCACAAACACCTAAGCGCAATAAAATCATATCAATCACCGCGATACGTTCTGGATCCCAGTTCTTTAGTTTTGGCTTAATAATATCTTCTGCAATCGTCTTTTTATCCATTGCAGTTTGTAATAAATCGGTCGCAAATTTCATTTTCTCAGCACCCACTAAATCTAAAAAATTAATGGATCCTGGTTTTTGAATATAATTAAGCACCATGCCAATCATTAAATCACCTTCATCTTCCCAATTGGTAAAATGCTCGTCGATATAATCAACGGCTGTTTCAGAGCCTAAAATAATAGTACCAAAAATGAATTTTAAAATCTCTTTTTCATTTGCTTTATCACGACTCTCCTCGGCAATATAGGCTTTGTATTCATTGGACTCCGTTAACTGACGAAACAGGTTTTTAACCAAGTCCCCTTCCAACCACTGATTGGGCTTTACAACCTCCAAAGCAGTTTTAAACGCTTCAGATTCGATAGTTTGCCATACAATTGTATTGCCGGCAATTTTGATGTTTACCGATAAATCGGCTTGATTAGGTAAGTTTTTGGAAGCCCTTTGTTGAGACTCTATTTCCGCAAATAAGGCAATTTTGTGGATTAAATGAACTAGGAAAACGAATAAATTACGCGTTTTATCAAATTCTTTGGTTAATAATGAGTTGGATGTACCCTGAATATTAGATTCAATCATGTACAAAACCTGCATTACTTTAATTCGGATGTTTCTTCTGTTCATCATATTAATAAGAGCTATAAGGGCTGCAAAGCTATCTAAATTATTCCGAAAAAACTGACATTTTTTACATAATTAAGCCTAAAACCTTCGAATTTAAGCATAGATTTGTCTCCCCTGTCTCCGTAAATTACTTGTTACTGCTATTTTGACTTATCTCATGTGCAAAATAGTCATTGGCAGGATTCTTGAAGGATATAGGATAAATCAATTAATTTAAAAACCAAAAAACGATAAAGTATGGCTAAGAGTACGGCTAAAAAAGTAAACATTACGCCTTTACACGACAGAGTAATTGTTATGCCTGCCGCTGCTGAAGAGAAAACAGCTGGAGGAATCATTATCCCAGACACTGCAAAAGAAAAACCACAACGTGGCGTTATTGTTGCTGCTGGTCCTGGTAAAAAAGACGAACCTGTAACTGTTAAAGTGGGTGATACCGTTTTATATGGTAAATACGCTGGAACAGAAATACAAATTGAAGGTCAAGATTTATTGATCATGCGTGAAAGTGATATTTTGGCAATTGTATAATTTATACATTCCAAAAAGCAAACTAAATTTTTATTAAAAAATATAAATAACCTCATATGTCTAAAATGATTTTTTTCGACTTAGAAGCGAGAAATAAAATGAAAAAAGGTGTTGACACTTTAGCCAACGCTGTGAAAGTTACCTTAGGGCCAAAAGGTCGTAACGTAGTTATTGAGAAAAAATTTGGATCTCCATCTGTAACTAAGGATGGTGTATCTGTTGCAAAAGAAATTGATTTAGAAGATCCAATTGAAAACATTGGTGCTCAAATGGTAAAGGAAGTAGCCTCAAAAACAGCTGATCAAGCGGGTGATGGTACTACAACTGCAACGGTATTAGCGCAAGCGATTGTTGGAGAAGGTTTAAGAAACGTAACTGCAGGTGCAAATCCAATGGATTTAAAACGTGGTATTGATAAAGCAGTAGAAAAAGTAGTTGCGAGTTTAAGAGCACAATCTCAAACTGTTGGAAACGACACAAAAAAGATCGAGCAAGTAGCATCTATCTCTGCAAACAACGACAACGAAATTGGTAAGTTAATTGCCATGGCAATGTCTAAAGTTGGTAAGGAAGGTGTAATCACAGTTGAAGAAGCGAAAGGTACTGACACTACAGTGGATGTAGTAGAAGGTATGCAATTTGATCGTGGATACGTTTCTCCCTACTTTGTTACGAACAGCGAAAAGATGGAAGCAGAAATGCAAAATCCTTATATCTTAATTTATGACAAGAAGATTTCAGCAATGAAAGACATCTTACATATTTTAGAGAAAGTGGCTCAAACTAGTCGTCCATTAGTAATTATTGCTGAGGATTTAGAAGGTGAAGCAATGGCAACATTAGTAGTAAACAAATTACGTGGTACTATTAAAGTAGCTGCTGTAAAAGCTCCTGGATTTGGTGACAGAAGAAAAGAAATGTTAACTGACATTGCTATCTTAACTGCAGGTACCGTTATTAGCGAAGAGCAAGGATTTAAATTAGAAAATGCCGACTTATCTTATTTAGGTCAAGCATCTTCAATTACTATTGACAAAGACAATACTGTTATCGTTGGTGGTAAAGGTAAAAAAGCAGATATCACAAGTCGTGTAAATCAAATCAAGGCTCAAATTGAAAACACAACTTCAGAATACGATAAAGAAAAATTACAAGAGCGTTTAGCAAAATTAAGCGGTGGTGTTGCAGTATTGTACGTAGGTGCAGCTACTGAAACTGAAATGAAAGAAAAGAAAGACCGTGTTGATGATGCTTTACACGCAACACGTGCTGCAGTTGAAGAAGGTATTGTACCAGGTGGTGGCGTTGCTTATATTCGTGCAGTTGCAAGTTTAGATAAATTAAAAGGTGCTAACGAAGACGAAAACACAGGTATCCAAATTGTACGTCGTGCAATTGAAGAGCCATTACGTCAAATTGTTAAGAATAGTGGTATTGAAGGTTCTATTGTTGTACAAAAAATTAAAGAAGGTAAAGATGACTTTGGTTTTAATGCAAGAACAGAAGTTTTCGAAAACTTATTCAAAGCAGGTGTTATCGATCCAACGAAAGTATCTAGAGTTGCTTTAGAAAATGCAGCATCCATTGCATCTATGTTGTTAACTACAGAATGTGTAATTGCTGACAAACCAGCTCCAGCAGCTGCTCCACAAGGTGGTGGTGCTCCTGATATGGGTGGCATGGGTTACTAAAATAAATACGCAATTCAATTGCGTTCTTATAAAAAAAGGCTCCTCGTTTGAGGAGCCTTTTTTATTTTCAATTATTATTTTAAATTTTATGCAACACTATTTTAATCAACTTGCGCAGCTGCTTGTTGTTTAAGGTATAATTCAAATCCTTTCACTAATAATAATTGCGCAACGCCGTAGGTTAACATGGTAACCAATCCGATATTATGAATATGTAAACCCGATTTCTCCCAACTAAATTTATTAAAAGCTAGCACCGTGTCGGAACTAATAAAAAACATCATGCCAGGGAACCAAAATAGTTTTGATATAAGGGTTGCTTTTGTATTTCCTCCAGCATGAATAGCCATTATAGCCGAACTACAAATTAGTACCATATATACCAATACAGGATAAATCAACCCTCCCATCGCTGCTTTTAATTGAAAAAATATCAATACACAAAATGCCAATAGTACAATTGCAAAACTTTTAAACTTATTAGATTTAGGTTGCCCTATTCCATTTTGTTTGTTAAAGAATAAAATATTAAAAATATGCGTGGTCATGAATGCTACCATACCTACAATAAATAAATTAGGATAGGTTAACAAAACATCTCCTAAAAAAGATCCAAAAAGTGCAACTATTAATAACCATTTAGTGTTTGGTGCTTTTGTAAAACTATCTTGAGCTAGTAAAAAAAACATTAATATTGGTAACAATAAAATCTTTGTTACAAATTGTAAAGTACTAAATGTGTCTCCTAAAACCTGTGCATACAAATGCACGGAAAGTAATAGAATATAAAAAGTGACACCCCATTTTTGAATCATTGTTTTCATAATAGCAATCGTTAATTTGAAATTAAAAGTACGTCATGAGTCGTATATTATAGTCCTCATTCCATAAATTTGCTTCATGATTAGCCCCGAGGAAGAAAAATTTTATCAGCAATGGGAAAAAGAACGAACTCAACCCCATTATAAACGCCGTCCTTTTTTAAGAGGCTTAAGCGTTGGCCTTTGTTTGGGCGTAATGGTTTTAATCATTTCTGAAATGGGCTGGTATGAAAGAGCCAATATGGAAGCCAATAGTTGGGGCAATGAACTCTGGATTATCATTGCCATTATTTCAATATCAGTGGGTTTTGGTTGGCTATACCAACAATTTTCCTCCGAAATGAATGAACAAAGATTTCAAGAACTAAAACATATAAAAAACAAAAAATGAGCATTTTTACTTCAAAAACACAAAAAAAAGCAATTTTTTCGACAATTTTAGGCCTATTTTCACTGATTTTAGGCATATTTTCAATTTCTGGATGTAGCAAAACTGGTGCAAGTGAGCAGGATCAAATGATCTCTTTTGCAAAGTCCCATTCTATTAATTATACAACCGACCCAAGTGGCATTTTATATGAAATTATCACTCCGGGCAATAGTACGCATCCTAGTGCAACTAACACAATTACAGTTACTTATACAGGTTTACTTATGAATGGCAGCCAATTTGATGCTGGAACTATTTCATATCCTTTAAACCAACTTATTCCTGGTTGGGGTATCGCAGTTCCTAAAATTGGTGTTGGTGGCGAAATTAAAGTATTGATTCCTTCCTCCTTGGGTTATGGCTCAGCGGGTGCAGGTAGTAGTATTCCTGGGAACTCCCCACTCTATTTTGACATCAAATTATCGGCTGTAAAATAATGCCTTTTTGGGCCTATTTTTCCCCTGTTTCCATTATATTTGCCGACTAAAAATCAGTTAACCAAACTATTATGCAACTCAAAGGATTAGTGCGCTTTTTTGCAATTGCGCTTATTTTAATTTGTCTTTACCAATTGTCATTTACTTGGTTCGTTCGTAGCCACGAAAAAGCA
>CANGIZ010000071.1 GCA_947454025.1 Bacteroidota bacterium
AGCGTCTCCAATTGAAAAATTAAAATTTATACTATGAGTTCAGTTAAAGTTGCAATCAACGGTTTTGGCCGTATCGGTCGTTTGGTTTTCCGCCAAATTTATAACATGGAAGGAATTGAGGTAGTGGCTATCAATGACCTTACTTCTCCAGCTGTATTAGCACACTTATTAAAATATGATAGTGCACAAGGTCGTTTTGATGCAGACGTTAAATCAACTGAGGACTCAGTAGTAGTAAACGGTCATGCTGTTAAAATCTATGCACAAAGAGATCCTTCTCAAATTCCTTGGGGAGCGCATAATGTTGACGTTGTTATTGAATCTACAGGATTCTTTACTGATAAAGAAAAAGCTGAATTACATATTAAAGCAGGTGCGAAGAGAGTGGTGATTTCTGCTCCAGCAACTGGCGAAATGAAAACAGTTGTTTTCAATACTAACCACGAAATTTTGGATGGTTCTGAAACAGTTATCTCTGGTGCTTCTTGTACAACAAACTGTTTAGCGCCAATGGCTAAAGTATTAGAAGATAAATTTGGTATCGTTACTGGTTTAATGTTAACAGTTCACGCTTATACAAATGACCAAAACACTTTAGACGGACCTCATCCTAAAGGTGATTTACGTCGTGCGCGTGCTGCTGCTGCGAATATCGTTCCTAACAGTACTGGTGCTGCAAAAGCAATTGGTTTAGTATTGCCTTCATTAAAAGGTAAATTAGATGGTTCTGCACAACGTGTTCCAACCATCACTGGTTCATTAACTGAATTAACTACTATCTTATCTAAGAAAGTAACTGTTGAAGAAATTAATGCAGCAATGAAAGCGGCTTCTAATGAATCATTTGGTTACACTGAAGACGAAATTGTAAGCTCTGATGTAATTGGTATTCATTACGGTTCTTTGTTTGACGCAACTCAAACAAAAATCATGACACAAGGTGATGTTCAATTGGTGAAGACGGTGTCTTGGTACGATAACGAAATGAGCTATGTTAGCCAGTTAGTGCGTACAGTGAAATACTTCGCTAGCAAAATTAAATAAGCAATTTTAAATATTAAATGCCTCCGAATATCGGGGGCATTTTTATTCTCTTTATTCCATTCGACATTATTACAAACGATTTTAAATTTTTATTATGAGTACTTTTAATGATTTTTCTTTTGCAGGTAAAAAAGCCTTAATCCGCGTGGATTTTAACGTGCCTTTAAACGATGCATTTGAAATTACGGACGATAACCGTATGCGTGCAACGGTGCCTACTATTTCAAAAATATTGAAAGACGGTGGTAGTGTGATTTTAATGAGCCATTTAGGACGTCCTAAGGATGGTCCAACAGAAAAATATTCTTTAAAGCACATTGTTGCGCATTTATCTAAATTATTAGGGGTGGATGTACAATTTGCAAATGATTGTATTGGCGCAGAAGCAGTAGACAAAGCAGCGGCTTTACAACCAGGACAAGTATTATTATTAGAGAACTTACGTTTTTATAAAGAAGAAGAAAAAGGAGACGTTGCCTTTGCTGAAAAATTAGCAAAGTTGGGAGATGTATATGTAAATGATGCATTTGGTACTGCACACCGTGCACATGCTTCTACTGCAATTATTGCTCAATTCTTTTCTCCTGCAAACAGAACCTTTGGTTTAGTAATGGAAGGTGAAGTGGTAAGCGCTGAAAAAGTTTTACATGCTGCTCAAAAGCCTTTCACAGCCATTATTGGTGGAGCGAAAGTGTCTGATAAAATTTTAATTATTGAAAATTTATTAGACCGTGCAACCGATATTATTATTGGTGGTGGCATGGCATATACTTTCTTTAAAGCACAAGGTGGTAAAATCGGAAATTCGATTCATGAAGATGATCGTATGCCATTGGCGCTTGAAATTTTAGCAAAAGCAAAAGCGAAAGGCGTGAATATTCATTTGCCAATTGACAATATTATTGCAGATGATTTTAGCAATAATGCAAATACTAAAAACTGTGCAAGTGGTGAAATTCCTGATGGTTGGGAAGGGTTAGATGCGGGTGTTGAATCAAGAAAGCAATTTGCAAAAGTAATTTTAGCAAGTAAAACCATTTTATGGAATGGCCCCATGGGTGTTTTTGAAATGGCTAATTTCCAAGCGGGTACTAAAGCCATTGCCGATGCAGTTGCAGAAGCTACTCAAAATGGCGCCTTCAGTTTAGTGGGTGGTGGTGACAGCGTTGCAGCAGTGAACCAGTTTGGCTACCACGACAAAGTAAGTTATGTAAGTACAGGTGGTGGCGCTATGTTGGAATATTTTGAAGGAAAGACACTTCCAGGAATTGCTGCCATAAAAGGATAATTGACCTCCTTTTTTAGTAGCTTTTTCTTAAGTAAAAGTTAATATCAATCCCTTTAGCTACGCTAAGGGGATTTTTTTGTCAGTTTATGACCGACTAAACGGCAGAAATTCAGTTTGGTACTTGCTTTGCTCTATCTTTATAAACAAATACAAAACTATGTTACGCAAAAATTTAGGTTTATTCATTTTTTTAGGAGTCATCGTAATCTTATTTGGAATGGGATGTAATGGTTACAATGGATTAGTTAATCAAGATGAGAATGTAAATCAAGCTTGGAATAATGTGCAAAGTGACTATCAACGTCGTGCCGATTTGATTCCTAATTTGGTTGCCTCAGTTAAAGGAGAAGCCAATTTTGAAAAAACAACTTTAGAAAATGTAATTACTGCTCGTGCAAGCGCTACGCAAATGAAAGTAGATGCGAAGGATTTAACACCCGAAAAATTACAACAGTTTCAGGCGAATCAAGGACAATTGTCTCAAGCATTGGGCCGTTTAATGGTAGTGTCTGAAAATTATCCTAACCTAAAAGCGAATGAAGCTTTCCGTGGATTGCAGGCGCAATTAGAAGGAACTGAAAATAGAATCAAAGTAGCTAGAAACGACTTTAATAGTGCAGTAGCTGACTATAATAAAAGAGCAAGATCTTTCCCATTGAATTTAGTAGCAGGTGTATTTGGCTTTAAAACAAAAGAAGGATTTAAAGCAGAAGAAAGTGCAAGTAAAGCGCCAGAAGTGAAATTTTAATAACATCGAATTATAACCATCTTATTATGTGGAATCCCTTCAAACGAAGTGCTGATACCTTATTGACTGCCTCCGACAAGCAATTGCTTGTGGAGGCTATTCAATTAGCGGAGAAAAGTACAAGCGGTGAAATACGCGTGTATGTTGAATCAAAGCTAGGAAAAGGCGATGCTTTGTCGAGGGCCACTGAAATTTTCTTTAAGCATAAAATGAACGAAACCAAGGATCGCAATGCGGTATTGGTGTATGTTGCTGTGAATGATAAAAAATTGTCAATCTATGCCGACCAAGCCATTTACGAGAAAATGGGGATTGAGTTTTGGTATAGTCAGGTACAAGAAATGACAGGTCATTTTAAGTCCATGAATTATGTGCAAGGCATTTCAACTGTCATTAATGAAATCGGTCAAGCTTTAAGCACGCATTTTCCATATGATGGAGCAACGGACACGAATGAATTATCTGACGAAATCATGATTGGAAAATAATTACCCAATGAAAGCATTTGTAAAAGTATTTAAGCCCTCTCTTTTATTATTGATAGTTGCTTCCTTTTTCTTTACTGAAGTGAAGGCACAAAATATTTTGGCAAAACCTAATCCGCCGCAATTGGTGAATGATGTTGCTGGAATTTTGAGTCCTGATGAAAAAGCCACTTTGGAAAATAAATTAGTAGCTATTGATGATAGTAGTTCTAATCAAATTGCAGTGGTGATTCTACCAACATTAGACGGCTATCCAATGGAAGACTATGCAACAAAGTTGTTTAGGGAATGGGGTATTGGCAATAAAAAAACCAACAACGGCATTTTATTATTAATAGCAGTTAATGATCGTAAAGTTAGAATCGAAGTAGGTTATGGCTTAGAAGGTGCCGTGCCTGATATTATTGCGAATAGTATTATTGACAATGATATTAAACCTGCTTTCCGCGCGCGTGCATATTATGATGGAATTGATAAAGCAACCGACGATATTGCAAAAGCAGCCATAGGTGAATATAAAGTAGCGAGAAAGAAAACGCCTAAGGATTCTGGTAGTGGTCTTTTAATGTTTGTAATCATTGCCATTGTTATCGTAGTAATTGTTGGAAGAAGAGATGGTGGGAGCGGCGGATCAAATATCGGAGGTGGTGGTTTTAGTGACATTGCAACTGGAATGTTATTGGGATCCTTGTTAGGGGGCGGTGGTAGACGTGGTGGAGATTGGGGTGGATCTGGTGGAGGTTTCGGCGGCGGTGGATTTGGTGGCTTTGGTGGAGGAAGCTCCGGTGGTGGTGGAGCCAGTGGTGGGTGGTAATGATTACGCTATAATTTATATAAAAAAGGAGCACTCCATGGAGTGCTCCTTTTTTATGGTTACTTATTCCCTTTATGGTTTAGGAATGTAAGCACTTACTATTTTCACTAAATTATCTTCTCCTTTTTCTTTCTTTGCTTTTAAAATGCTTCCCAACACTTTTACGTTAAAGTAAGCATCCGTTTGGCTTCTATAACTTTCCGGGATTGCTTCCCTAAATGCGATGATTAAATCTAATCCTTTTTTGAACTTTGCTTCATCACTCGTTTTAATAAGTAAGTTAGCAAAAGGCATGGTCATATAGAATTTTTCTTCAGACTGAATAGTTAAGGCTTCAAATTTTGCAGCTATAAAATCAAAAACATTTTCGTCTCCATACTTCGAAAGGATATTGGTAACTGCACTGTTTAATCGCTTCTTTAAAATGCCTTTTGACTCAGCAATAGCAATCTTGATTGCAGTTGCAGAATCTACTTTTTCTAATGCTTCTAGTGCGGCACCAGCTACTAAATAAGAGGAGTCCTTTGTCCAAGTAATAAATTGATCCTTGTAATTGGGCTTACTTAAAGCACCAAGCGCGTCAATCGCTTCTTGTCTCACTTGGGTATTAGGGTCTTTCGAAGCAATGTTTGCAATGATAGATTCTGTTTCCGCTGTTATTGCCGCAGGATTATATGCACGAATCGCCTTTAAACGAATTACATAAAAACTATCTTTTAAAGCTGCTTTAATCATTGATTGTGCTTCAGGCTTTGTCATATTCTCCACTGCTTCATTCATGGCTTCATATCGGTCCATAAAATTTGAAGCATGATGATATTGATAAATGTATTGCGCTAAAGGCTTAGCATCTTCCTTGGCCCACAACAAGACTTTGTCGTTATCTACATTCACTAGTGCTGGGGCGGTGGCTGAAGGAAAATAAAAACTATCGGTTCTGTTCTTGCTCCATACTTCGTAATGCGTTTTATGATTGTTTACATATACATCCACTCCAACAGGTAATTCAAATACTTTATCCTGCGTTTGCGTTTGCTGAATGATTACGCGTACCTGTTTTTTGTCAGCTTGATATTCTTGTGTGATACGCACATACGGATGTCCACTTCCAAAATACCATTGGTTAAAGAACCAGTTCAAATCCTTTCCTGTTACAGATTCAAATGCCAATTTTAACTTAATGGCAGAACCATTGCTGAATTTATTATCTGTTAAATATTTGTTCAGAGAAGCAAAGAAGGCTTCGTCTCCCACATAATGCCTTAGCATGTTTAAAATACGTCCCCCTTTTTGATAGCTTACTAAATCAAACATATCTTCTCGGTCTTTGTAAAAGAAACGAACTAAATTTTTCTCGGCATCTGCAGGGCTTCCTAAATAGGATCTCATGCCAGTATAGTTTTCATATTGACCTGCATCTTTTCCTTGACTATGCTCAAGCCATAAAGTTTGACTGTAGTCTGCAAAGCTTTCATTCACAGTCAAATTGCTCCAGCTTTCTGCTGTAACTAAATCTCCAAACCATTGGTGAAACAATTCATGTGCAATGGTGCCTTCCCAATTATTACCATCTATCAATTCTCTTGCATTTTGTTGTACAGCATCACCATGCAGTGTACAAGTTGTATTTTCCATCGCCCCTGAAACATAGTCTCGACCACTAATTTGTGCATATTTGGCCCAAGGGAAAGGGATACCTAATATTTTTTCATAAAATGCAATCATGTTTGGCGTTTGGCCGTATATTTTACGCACCTCTTTCTCAAAAGCTTTCTCAATATAGTAACTAACCTCCTTGCCTTTATAGCTGTCCTTTACCACTGCATAATCTCCAATGCCAATAAAAAACAAGTAGGGTGAATGTGGTTGATCCATTTTCCAAACATCCAATCGAGTTCCGTTTTTATTATCTACTTGTTTAATCAATAAGCCATTAGATAAAGAAACATATTTACTAGGTACTGTTAAATGAAACTCCTGTGTACATTTTTGATTGGGCTTGTCAATGATTGGAATCCAAACACTCGTCCCTTCGGTTTCACCCTGTGTCCAAATTTGAGTTGGTTTTGTACTGTCGGCGCCTAAGGGATTTATGAAGTACAAACCTTTTGCATCAGTTATTGCTGCACTGCCTTTTGCTTTGTATTCATTTGGCTTGGCAGTATATTTTATATAAACAGTGTATTTTTCATTACTGCTATATTTTTTGTCGAGTGTAATTGTAAGCAACATGCTGTCATAAGTGTAATGTAAAGCTTTGTTGACACCATTTTGAACGATAGAAACATTATGGATATCCATGCTTTTTGCATCTAATTGCAAAGTATTTGTTGCATAAAAATGAGGATGACATTGCAGCCAAACCTCACCATTTAATTCAGACTTAGTATAGTTGAAACTCGCTACCAGCTTGGTGTGTATCAAATCATTTTCCTTGGTTGCAAATGCGCGATAGGTTTTTATCCAACTGGTGTCACTTGCATTTTCAGTTTCTTGTGCAAACATATTTGCAGTAAATAATACGCAAACAATTAAAAACATCATCTTTTTCATAAACACTAATTTATAATCTCTTATTTAAGTACTCTAAGTTAAGCAAGGCATTTAAATGAAATAGTTAAAAACAGTAGGGCTTAAAAAATAAGTACAGAAAAATGAGTAGTTTAGTGTCTTAATTAATGAATAGTAAAACAATGGCAAGGTATTTTATTGAGGTTTGTTATGATGGTACTGGTTTTGGTGGATTTCAGATTCAGCAAAATCAACAAACTATTCAAGGTTCATTGGAAAACGCCATGGCTATACTTTTTCGACAGCCTATTCAGTTAACAGGCGCATCAAGAACTGACGCAGGCGTACATGCCCTACAGAATTTCTTACATTTTGATACTGATATTACTATAACTGCAAAGCATATCTACAACCTCAATTCAATTCTGCCTAATTCCATCGTAGTTTTAGGTATATATATAGTACCAGCAACAGCCCATAGTAGGTTTGATGCCATAAAAAGGTCCTATATATATAAGATACATACTCAAAAGTCACCTTTTTTAGAGGGTAGGTCCTGGTTTTATCCTTTTCCAGTTCAAGTATCGGCACTTCAAGCAGCTGCGGATACCTTATTGCACTATACCGATTTTGAGAGTTTCTCAAAAAAGAACACAACCGTAAATACATTTGATTGTACAATAACAAAGGCCCAGTGGAACCAAGAGGGTAATAATATCTACTTTAATATAGATTCAAACCGCTTTTTAAGGGGAATGATTCGTGGATTGGTAGGTACGATGCTACAAGTAGGGCGTGGACAGACAGATTTGAATGCATTTGAGTCTATTATTAAGTCTAAAAATGAACAATTAGTCGATTTCTCGACTCCAGCACATGGCTTATACCTTTCTGCCATAAAATATCCTGATTATTTTCAAAAAATTTATTGATCCTTAAAGCCTTACTAGTATTGGGTTTCGTATCCTAAGTTGCACATATTGAGCACTTTGAACGAAAAAATATTGAAAATAGTATACAATATATTTGGCCAGTAATATAAGCTCCTTATCTTTGCCGCCCGTTAACGATGAAACATCAACGCGGATAGATCTCTGAAGCAGTTTTACAGAAAAAAAAGTTCGAAAAAATTAAAAATAATTTAATCAAACTTTGGTAGTTCAAAATACACTCTGTATCTTTGCCGTCCCTCTTCAAAAAAGGGGTTAGTTCTTCGAAATTATTTGGCCTTCTTCTTCTAATTAATTTTAAAGTTTTTTAAAATAATTTGAAATAAAGTTTGGCTAGTAAAAATATTGTTCTTACCTTTGCACCCCGCTACGATAAATAGCGCGCAAAATAAGCACATAAGATCTTTGAAAGTTTGGAAATAACAGTAACTG
>CANGIZ010000072.1 GCA_947454025.1 Bacteroidota bacterium
CACGGAGCACCTAAATCGAAAGATATGGTGAAGGCATAGTCCAGACTACAAACCGGTGTAGGGTGGTGAAAACCATAGTAGTAAGAAAATCCTGTGGGCCGCAACGCCCGTGCGGGTTCGATTCCCGCCTGAGGCACAAAGCCTCTCAACGAAAGTTGAGAGGCTTTTTTTATGCGACACAACGCCGAAAGCTTGCTTTCGAAAGTTGGGGAGCATAAAAAAAGCACAACAACAAACGTAGTTTGTTGTTGTAAAGGCTTTGGGTAAGACATTGCGTTAAACCGCAAATCGGATAAGGTCATTTTGGATTAATTTAAGGCATGAGTTCCAAAATCACAAAAGAGAGGATTATTGATGTATGCAACAATAGCCAATCTATGGCCAAAGCGGCAGTAGAATTAAATATTCATTTTAATACACTAAAGCGTCTAGCACTTTTATATAAATGTTATTCACCAAATCAAGGTTTAAGAGGAGGTTCTAAAATTTTACCTGTAAAAATACAATTGGTTGATATTCTCGATGGGGCGCATCCTCATTTTCAAACATATAAACTAAAAAATAGGTTATTAAAAGAAGGCCTTATTGTAAATAAATGTGCTATTTGTGGTATTAAAGAATGGAACCATAAATTAATTAATTTAGAGTTGGATCATATTGATGGCATAAGATTTAATCATGATCTTAGCAATTTAAGATTGCTATGTCCAAATTGTCATTCTCAAACTGATACTTTTAGAGCTAAGAATAGAAGTAAGCGATAATATAAAATGATTATTAATCTTATCTTAGCAATATGTCCCATTTAAAAGAAAGATCCGAAACTAATTGTTTGAACTGCGGTACGCAGGTAGCAGGAAGGTATTGCCAAAACTGTGGGCAAGAGAATGTAGAAGTAAAGGAAAGTATTTGGCATTTATTAATGCACTTTATAGAAGACTTAACTCATTTTGATGGAAAGCTATGGAAGACATTAATGTTGCTGTTGTTTAAGCCAGCAAGTCTTACAAAACACTATATGGATGGCAAGCGAGCAACTTATTTGCATCCCATAAGAATGTATTTATTTGTGTCGGCGGTGTTTTTTCTAGTGATTTTTACAGGAGGTCCAAAAGATCCATCTGAAATAAAACAAAGTGAAAATGCAAAGGTTGCTGCTCAGTTTCCAAAACAAAAAATTGTTAGTGCAAAAAAAGAAGTTAATGATTTTAAATTTCAAATTGGTAAGGATACATTTAATTACAAAAGTCTTGAAACTTATGAAGCTGATCAAAATAAGTTGCCTGTTTCCAAAAGGACAAATTGGTTTGTAGATAAGTTAGTTAAACAACAAATTCATTTGTCTGAAAAATACAAAGGAGATACCGTTGAAGTTGGAAAGGCATTGATTGAGCAGTTTCAACATTATTTTTCACGCATCCTATATATATCATTACCCATTTTCGCCTTTTTTGTTTGGATGTTGTACCGACGTAATAAAGAACATTTTTTTGTAGACCATCTCATTTTTAGTATACATATTTATTGCGCCTTCTTTATAATTTTATTTGCAGTAAAAATTATTGATGATGTGTATGCATATTTTATGCATACACCATTCACAATCCTAGATGCATCAGTAGCATTCTTGTTGTTCTTTTATTTGTATAAATCATTGCGTAATCATTTTCATCAATCGCGTACTAAAACCATTATCAAGTTTCTCATTTTAAATACTTTGACAATCCTATTGATGGGTGTTTTAATGACTGCCTTCCTTTTACTTTCTCTCTTTAATATATAAACATGAATAAAGATTTAATATCTCAGCGTTTTTTGGAATTAGTTGAAATAATGGACACACTTCGCGAACAATGTCCTTGGGATAAAAAACAAACCATTCATAGTTTACGTAGCAATACTATTGAAGAATTATATGAATTAGTTGATTCAATTGTAGAGGAAGATTGGGAAGGGATTAAAGAAGAACTGGGTGATATTATGTTGCATGTATTGTTTTATGCTAAAATTGGAACAGAGCAGGAGAAGTTTACATTAGACGAAGTCATGGATGGGATCGCGAAGAAATTAATTCATAGACATCCGCATATTTATGGAGATGTAAAAGTAGAGAATGATGATGATGTTAAAAGAAACTGGGAACAATTAAAATTACAAGAAGGAAAAGGGAATAAAACCATTTTGAGTGGGGTGCCCAATAGTTTGCCTTCCATGGTGAAAGCATTACGAATTCAAGAAAAAGTAAAGCATGTTGGCTTTGAATGGGAGCATAAGGAACAGGTTTGGGACAAAGTGGAAGAAGAAATTGCGGAATTAAAAGTGGAGATCGCAGCCAACGATCAAGAAAAAATGGAGCAGGAATTTGGAGACGTATTATTTAGTATGATCAACTATGCACGCTTCTTAAATATTGATCCTGAAACGGCTTTAGAAAAGACCAACAAAAAGTTCAAACATCGCTTTGAATTGATGGAATCCTATGCAAAGGAGCATGGGTTAGACCTTGCTCAAATGGGATTGCCTGAAAAGGAAGCCCTTTGGCAGCGTATGAAGTCCCAATAATTGTGTAAAATCCAAGTTTGTTTAATTGCTAAAAAGTTTTACATTGTGTCAGTTTGACGTAATGAAATTTTAACCATAACATGCTTGCTATGAAAATCCGTTTTACAAAATTGAATGCACTTGTAGTTTTATTAATCAGTGCATCGCCTTTAATGGCACAATCTCTTCCTCAATTAGGAAAAAATCCAGTTAGTGATGTGGTCAAAGCAATGACCCTTCAAGAAAAAGCAAATTTATTAGTAGGTCAAGGTATGTATGTACCAGGCATGCCCATGTTTGGTGCAGGTGAGCCAACAGCAGCTCAAAAAAGAGTAACTGGTGCTGCAGGTACTACCTATGCCATTCCAAGATTAGGAATCCCATCCTTAGTTGTGTGTGATGGGCCTGCGGGTATCCATGCATTTAATGGGGGTAAAAGCAGGGTGTATTATGCAACTGCTTGGCCAATAGGCACGTTATTAGCATCTAGTTGGGATACTGCATTAGTAAGAAAAGTTGGTGCTGCTTATGGTGCTGAAGCTAAAGAATATGGTATTGATGTAATTCTTGGACCTGGTATGAACATTCATCGTAATCCATTAGGGGGCAGAAATTTTGAATATTATTCTGAGGACCCCATTATCACAGGTCAAATTGCATCCGCTGTTGTGAATGGTATTCAAAGCAATGGTGTTGGTGTTTCTGCGAAACATTTTTTTGCCAACAATGGAGAGACCAATCGTAATTCAGTGAACACTATCATAAGTGAAAGAGCAATCCGAGAAATATATTTAAAAGGATGGCAAATTATGGTGAAGCAATCTAATCCATGGACCATTATGAGTTCTTACAATTTAGTGAATGGACCCTTTACTTCTGAAAACAAAGAATTATTAACTACCGTTTTAAGAAATGAAATGGGTTTTAAAGGTTTTGTAATGACCGACTGGTTTGGAGGGAAGAATGCTGTGGAGCAAATAAGTGCTGGTAATAATTTATTAATGCCAGGTAATCCAGGACAAACTGCTGCAATTATTGAAGCCGTTAAATCTGGCAAATTAGCTGAATCAGTATTAGATCAAAATGTAACTGAAATTCTAAATGTAATTGTTCAAGCACCCATTTTTAAAGGTTATAAATTCAGTGACAATCCTCCTTTAAAAGAGAACGCAAAAATAGCAAGAACAGCAGCCGCAGAAAGCATGGTGTTGTTAAAGAATGATGCAAAAACCTTGCCATTGGCTTTAGGAAGTTCAGTGGCTGTATTTGGAAATAATCAATTGGATTTAGTTGCAGGTGGTACAGGAAGTGGGGATGTAAATAAGATGTATGTAGTGCCACTTGCTGATGGATTATTTAAAGCTGGTTATGCATTAAATACTGATTTGTATCGAAGCTATTCCAATTATATGGATGCAGAAAATGCAAAACGTCCAAAGCGAACATTAATGGAAGAATTAATGAGTCCAGTAATTCCAATAAAGGAGATGGATATGGCAATGGGGGCAATCAATAAAGCGGCGAATGAATCATCAGTTGCCATTATTGCAATTGGACGAAATGCAGGAGAGGGGAATGATCGTAAAGTAAAAGACGATTATACTTTAACTGAAAAAGAAATTGCATTAATTAAATCGGTTTCGGCTGCATTTCACTCACAAAATAAAAAAGTAATTGTGACTTTAAATATTGGAGGTGTAATTGATGTAATGTCATGGAGAGATCAAGTAGATGCGATCTTATTAGCATGGCAACCAGGCTTAGAAGGAGGCAATTCGATTGCGGATGTTGTTTCAGGAAAAGTAAATCCCTCTGGTAAATTAGCAACTACCTTCCCTGCAAAATATGAAGATGAAATTACAGCTAAAAACTTTCCAGGGCATGAAATACCAGGTTCTGAAAAACCAGGATTATTTGGTCAAAAAATGGTGGATGCCGAAGTGACTTACGAAGAAGGGGTGTATGTTGGGTATAGATATTATAGCAGTTTTAAAGTACCTACAGCTTATCCTTTTGGTTACGGGTTGTCTTACACTAGTTTTAAAACAGATCATCTTACATTAAGTGCGCCTGTATTGAATGATAAAATTCAAGTAAGTGTAACTGTAACAAATACTGGTAATGTTGCTGGTAAAGAAGTAGCAGAATTATATATAAGTGCACCTAGTGTAAAATTGGATAAGCCAGTGGCCGAACTTAAAGCATTTGCTAAAACAAAAACATTACAACCTGGTGAATCACAAATATTGAATTTTGAATTAACACCAGCTGACTTGGCTTCCTTTAATACTGCTACAAGTACTTGGGTAACTGAAGCAGGCGAATACACAGTGAAGTTTGGTAACGCAGAACAAACAGTGGCTTCTGCAAGCTTTAAAGTTGCAAAAGATGTGGTAAGTGAAAAAGTAAATAAAGTATTGGTGCCTAAAGTAGCGATCAATGAATTGAAAAGAGAGGTTGCTAAAAAAGGGAAGAAATAGTATAAAGTATTATTGATAATCAATTAAAAAGGGTCGCAAATTTGCGACCCTTTTTGTGTACAATATTTTCAACAGTTTAATCATTCAAGTTCAATATGAACGCATAGTTTCCGTAGTATCCAGGATAGAATCCGGCTAATTTCAATGTGCCATTTGATTTTTTAAGGGCTTCATAAAAATCTTCTACATTTTTTATCTCTTCGTCATTCACACTTGTAATTACAAAACCTTTTTCAACTCTGCTCTTGCTAAGTACACCGGTACCTAATTCTTTTACAATCACACCTCCTTCGATATCATTCTTTTGTACAATGGCTTTGTCTACTGTTTCTAATTTTCCACCTAATTTCTCGGCTAATTTACTGCTCTTTGCTAAGTCGGTGCTGCCTAGTTTTGCTTTTAAAATTACATCTAAAGCAAGATCTTTTCCGTTGCGTTTAACCAACATAGCAACCTTATCGCCTGGCTTAAATCTTGAAACTTGTTCTTGTAATTCCGGGGCTGTTTTAATAATAGCGCCATTAAATTTAGTAATTACATCTCCAGGTTTAATGCCTGCAGCTTTTGCAGCTCCGCCATCTAATACCGAAGTAATCAATACACCTTCTCCTGCTTTGTATTTTACATTTAATTCGTCTTCTAATTTTTTAATTTGTTCTTCGCTTAATTCAGCTTGTGCCATGGACACCCCTAAATACGCTCTTTGAACTGTACCAAATTTTACAATATCTGTAACCACTTTCTTTACAATATTTACAGGAATAGCATAAGAATAACCTGCATAAGAACCAGTAGGAGACATGATTGCTGAATTAATACCCACTAGTTCTCCGTTGGTATTTACTAATGCTCCTCCGCTGTTTCCTTGATTTACTGCTGCGTCTGTTTGTAAGAAAGATTCCAAAGGCTTATCACTTTGTCTTGAATTAATATCAATGCTTCGGTTTTTTGCACTAATAATTCCTGCAGTGATGGTTACATCTAAATTTAATGGATATCCAATGGCAAGTACCCATTGACCTAATTTTACATCGTCACTATTTCCGTATACTAAATAGGGAAGGCTGCTCTCATCAATTTTAATAACCGCTAAATCACTGCTTGCATCGGCGCCAATCACTTTAGCTTTATATGTTTTTTTGTTGGTTAAGGTTACAGTAATTTCATCTGCACCATTCACCACGTGGTTATTGGTTACTATGTACCCGTCGGCAGTGATTAATACACCACTACCACTTGCTCTTTGTTCTGGAATAATTCTTGGGCCACCGAAAAAGTCTCCGAAATTATCATCGCCAAAAAAATCAAAAAATGGATTCCTTTGACGAGGTTGATTGCCATTGTCTACTTTTTTGGCATTTGTTTTTGTTTTAATATGCACCACTGCAGGGGAAGCTGCATTGGCTGCTGGAGTAAAGTCCACTGTTGCTCCTGGAGCAGCTCCATTGATAAAGCTTGCATAATTGCCAGGCAATTTTCCATTGTTTTCAAAACCAGTACTTGTATGGTTCCATCTAGTAAAGCCCCACAAGCTCACTAGTGTTGTACAAGCGCTAATGCCAATAACGGCCAACACATTCTTAAGATTCAAGTTCATAGTTTATTTATTTTGATGGTTACATTTAATTTTTCAAATCATATGCCAATTCCAATACAAAATAACAAAGCCGAAATTTTGTCACAAAATCAATTCGGAAGCTTTAACAAAATATTTACGAAAATGTTCGTTCATGTCAATTTTTCGCTTAGTTGACGGTTAAGGTTGACAAAAATTCCAATGTGTCAACACCGTCTGCATATTGGCTAAGGCTAGGCTTTTGTAAGCTACCAAAGGCTAGTCCCGATTTGCCTACCACACATTGTATGTCAGATTCGTTGAGTGTTGGTATTTGATCGGGTTTATAAAACTGATAATGAATTTGAGAAATAGCAGCAAAAGGCGAAGGGTTTTCACTCATCAAAATTCCCCCAGCGTCCATATAAAATTGCCTGTTCATCATCAATAAAGCGAGCTGATAGTCGTAGTTGTGTTTGAACTTATGCTGGTCCGCTAAATAATCGTATTTTTTGAGTGCGTTTATAAGGGGTATAAAATCATAGCCAGTTGGTACCCAAACCTGAGTTACATTTCTACATCCCATTCCAAAATACAACATCATATCGTCGGCTAAAAGATCCAATTGTTCGGCGGTTTCATTCCCCTCCAAAATGGCAACTGATGTTTTGTTCTTACGGATAATATTGGGGTATTTCCCAAAATATTGCTCAAAGAATTGTCCGGCACTATTACTTCCTGTCGCGATGTAAGCATCACAATTTTTTAACTGCTCTTGAACTACAATCAGTGTTTTAAATGCAGGATCAATCTCAATTAATGCGTCTATTACAAATTGCATCAATACCGTGTCTTTGGAAGATAACTTCACAACTGCTGTATGACCAGCTATTAATACACTTAAAAGGTCGTGAAACCCAACCATGGGAATATTGCCTGCCATAACAATACCCACTTTAATGCAGGTTGGGCTATTTGAGATATTTGGGTATAAATGCACCCAGTCGGACAATTCGGACTTTTGTAAAAACTGCTCCACAATTTGCTTAGCAGATTGGTCAATAAATTCAGGTAGAAACCAAGCATTTTGATTGTTGGCCTTCCATTTTGCGTCTAAAAAGGACGGATTTGTATCCGTTAAATATTTGTCTCCAAGGGTAAAAAAAGCGTCTATTCTTGCTTGTATGTTCATGTGGGTGCTTTATATTTGTAAGGCAAAAGTACGTCACTAATTATTAAATTATTTTTATGGCATTAAAAATCACCGACGAATGTATTAACTGTGGAGCATGCGAACCAGAATGTCCAAATAACGCTATCTATGAAGGTGGTGTTGAGTGGGC
>CANGIZ010000073.1 GCA_947454025.1 Bacteroidota bacterium
AGTATCAATTTCGCTTATTTTTTCCTTTTGAGGTAATTATAGGTCTCTTCCTGAGATTTGTTTTTCTTTCCGCTCAAAGGTACATATTTATTGAGTAATTCAGCGTCGAGGATTCTTGCTTTCTGGTTATCTTTTAACTGGATATTGATGATTTCAATCAATTCCTTTTTAATGGCTACATCAAAAATAGGAGTTGCTACTTCAATGCGATGATCCAAGTTTCTAACCATCCAGTCGGCGCTTGATATATATACTTTTTCATTGCCATTGTTGTGAAATATCATAACGCGCGCGTGCTCCAAATATTGATCTACAATACTAATGGCGTTTAGTTTTTGATTTGCCTTATCACTATTTAATTTCAGTGTTAAAATGCCTCTTATAATTAAATGTACCTCCACGTTGGCTTTAATGGCTTTGTACAAAGCTTCAATTAAAGAAATATCCGTTAAGGAATTTAATTTGATAATAATTTTTGCACCTTTCCCTTGCTTTGCAAATTTGATTTCGTTTTCTATTAGTTGCAATATTGAATTGCGCATATTAATAGGCGAAATTAGCAGGTTGCGCATTTTAGCAATTGGCTTGTCACCCTGTTGCCAATTTTCCAAGTAGGTGAAAATCCTAGTAGCCTCGTTCATTAACTGCAAGTTGGCAGTGAGTAAACAATGGTCAGCATATATTTTTGCTGTTTTTTCATTTAAATTCCCAGTGCTTATAAAACCGTATTTTTTGAGTTTTCCATTCACCTTTTTTTGAATGATACATAGTTTAGCATGTACTTTACGATTTGGTACACCCACTAAAACGCGAATGCCTTCCTCTTCCATAATTGATTTCCATTCCAAATTCGCTTCTTCATCAAACCTTGCCTTCAATTCTAAAAACACAGTTACCGATTTGCCATTTCTGGCGGCATTAATGAGGGCGTTGATTACTTTGGAATTAGATGCCAATCGGTACGCCGTTATTTTAATGCTCAGTACATTGTCATCCATAGCAGCTTCCCTAAGCATATCGATTACTGGATCGTAGGCGTGGTAAGGGAAGTGGAGCATAATATCCTTTTGCAATACAAGATCAGAAACCAGATCCTTCTTTTTAAATACAGGATGCATAAGTGGACTAGGTCTTTGGCTTTTTACGGGGATCACATTCGGGAAATCCATAAAATGTCTAAAATTATGAATATGACCTCCTGGTATAATGCTGCTTTTTCTAGTAAGGTTCAATTTTTTTATGAGGTACTCTAACATTTCTCCATTCATCTCCTTCTCATATACAAATCGAACTGGTTTTCCTTTACGACGATTTTTAATACCTTTTGAAATCTTATCAATAAAGTTGATTCCAATTTCTTGGTCTAGATCAATTTCGGCGTCCTTGGTGATTTTAAACACATGCGCTTCAAATTTGTTGAACTTGAAATGTGAAAATATAATAGGAAGATTAAAGCGAATTAAGTCTTCTAATAAAATAATATTAGAAGTGCCTGGTTTTGAAGGTAGCTCAATAAAGCGGCCTACTGATCGTGATGGGATCTCAATTAAAGAAAATTTTTGATCGTAAGCATTGGACTTATTGCCCATAACGATGGCTAAATATAAACTCTTGTCTCTTAGATAGGGGAGTTCTGGTACATTTTCAATCATCAATGGAATAATGTATGGTCGAACTACTTCATCAAAATAATTTTTAACAAATGCCTTTTGTTCGATGTTCAATTTTTTGTCATCGATTAAAAATACTTTGTTGGCCTTTAGTTCCTTGTTTACATTTTGCCAAATGCGATTGAACTCATTTTGCTGTCTTAATACCACACGCTGAATTTCGTCGAGAACCGCTTGAGGAGATTCGATTAAATCAATATTATGTATATGGCCTTTTTTGTCGGCAAACTCAACCATCCTTTTTAAGGTAGCCACACGCACTCTAAAAAATTCATCTAAGTTATTGGAGAAAATGCCTAAGAAACGGATTCTTTCATTCAAAGGCACTGTAGGGTCGTTCGCTTCCTGTAAAACACGTCCATTAAAACTTAACCAACTAATATCTCTTGCTAAAAATCTGTCTTTCATAAACTGTTCAATTTCAACACGAATTTATTATTCCTAGTATAAGGTACAAAAATTGCAACAAGAAGTTAATAATTAATTAATAATTAGTACATATTAGGTTAATATTCTTGTACGTATTTTACTTAAAATCTAACCCATGGATAAGAGGAAAATGGAAGTATGTGTTGTGAGCGACATACATCTAGGCACTTTTGGTTGTCAGGCAAAAGAGATACTTAATTATTTAAGAAGTATTCAGCCTAAAACTTTAATTCTTAATGGAGACATTATTGATATTTGGCAGTTTAGTAAACGCTTTTTCCCGGCGAGCCATATGGCGGTAATTAAGGAAATTTTCAACATGGCAAGTAAGGGTACTAAAGTGGTATATATCACGGGTAACCACGACGAAGCAATGCGTAAATATGCCGATTTCGAAATGGGCAATATTTTGTTAACGGACAAGATTGTATTTGAAATTAATGGTGAGAAAAATTGGGTATTTCATGGGGATGTATTTGATAGAACTACAAAAGGAAGCGCCAAAATTTTAGCTAAGTTGGGTGGATATGGATATGACTTATTGATTTTGTTAAATAGCTTATTTAACTGGATTTCGAGAATGCTTGGTAGAGAGAAAATGAGCTTTAGTAAGAAAGTAAAAAATGGGGTAAAGCAAGCCGTTTCATGGATTGGTAATTTTGAGCAAACTGCTGCCGAATTAGCCATTGAGAATGGATACCAATATGTAATTTGCGGACACATACATCAGCCTCAACATAGAGTGGTAACTACCGAAAATGGCTCTGTAACTTATTTAAACAGTGGAGACTGGATCGAAAATTCTACTTCATTAGAATATTATGAAAATGCTTGGCATTTATACCATTACGATGCTAAACAATTTGAACACGTATCTACTGAAAAAATTAAGATAGTACACTTAAATACTGAATTAAGTGTAATGACAAGCGAAGTGGCATTTCAGGTGTCATTATAATATACGGTCATGAAAATATTTTACGCGATACAAGGCACTGGCAACGGACATATTAGTCGAGCTGTTGAATTATATCCTCATTTAAAAAAATACGGTGATGTGGACTTTTTTTTAAGTGGCTCTAATGCACATTTAAATACGTCTATTCCCATAAAATTTAAAAGCAAAGGGCTCAGCTTGTTTTATAAACATAGTGGGGGCCTTGATTATAACAAAATCGCTAGCTCTTTGTCTTTTAATATTTACAAGGATGCAAAATCATTGCCAGTAGACAAATATGATTTGGTTGTAAATGATTTTGAATTTGTTTCTTCTCTTGCTTGTTCAATAAAAAAAGTGCCTTGTATTCATTTTGGGCACCAAGCAAGTTTCCAAAGTAAAAAAACACCAAGACCAAATGGCATAAATCCATTAGGCAGCATGATTTTAGAAAACTTTGTAAAAAGTAAACAACATATAGGCTTACATTTTGATGCTTATGATAAAAATATTTTCAATCCTATTATAAAAGACGAAATTATTGACGCAACTCCTATAAATGATGGGCATATAACAGTGTACCTTCCGCAATATTCAATTGCCATTTTAGAGCCTTATTTATTACAACAACGTAAATATCATTTTGAAGTATTTACAAAGGAAGTAACCGGAATTGTATGTAAAAATAACATTACATATTATCCTATTAATAACAGACAGTTTACTAGTAGTATGATTCGTTGCTATGGCATTATTACTGCTGGCGGATTTGAAACGCCTGCCGAAGCTATGTACATGAATAAAAAAGTGTTAAGTATTCCAATTATGCACCATTATGAACAAGCCTGTAATTCGGTTGCGCTTGAAAAAAAAGGCGTCATGGTATTAAAAAAAATAGATCAACACTTTGCACAACATTTCGACGAATGGATGAATGAAAAAAAACCAGTTCAATTAAACCTTACCCATACCACGGCACAAATTGTTGACATACTCATCAATACTGCCAATAAACAATAATTATGTATACGATTTTAAATCAAAACGGAGAGAAGGTTGCCCATATCCAAAATATGATGATCATGGATTTGTCCCAAGAACAAGTGCTAGGCATCTTAATTGGAGACTGTTTTTTTGGAAGAAAAAACAATGTGATCGGAAAAATATTTAATAAAACCGCTTATTTAATTAATGGCGAAATTGTCGGTAAGGTGGTTAACAATGAGGAGTTTAAAAATATTGCTTTAAAAAAAGTCCAAATGCAGGCTGCATGGGACATTCTCACTAATATTAAAGAACATACCAGTACTTGGATTGTAGAAACAAACAAGTGGTCTGAAAAGCCATTGTTGTTTCATTTATTGTAGTACTTTAATTTTAACCAACAATACTTAACATTTAGGTAACAATTACTTCATAAAGTCATAACAAGACAATTGCTATTAATAATTTAGCCAAAGTTACTTTCGCCATTCATTAAATAATTAGACATGAGTGGTAAATCATTAACGCAAAAATTAGTAAGCGTTATACTCCCAATTTTACTATTAGTTACCATTAATAGCTTTGCAGGTGATATTAAAGGCAGGGTGGTTGATGCTAGTAATGGTGAGCCTTTAGTAGGCGCAACAGTTTCTGTAAACAACAGAACTTTAATGGTTAAGCTTGACGGAACTTATCATTTTAAAAATGTAAGCGCAGGTAAGTTTACCGTTAAAGTAACTTATGCAGGATATAAAACAGATGCAAGAGAAGTTCAATTAAATAGTGCCAATGATATTAAGGTTTTGGACATTAATTTAGAACCAACAGCTTCATCATTAAGTTCTGTAACAGTGAGTTCAACAAATAAAGACAATGATAAATCAGTAAGAAGATTAGAAAAAGTAGCTGATCCAATTATCAACGTATTGTCTTCTAAAAACATTCAATTATTACCAGACATCACTGTTGCTAACGCTTTACAAAGAGTAAGTGGTGTAACGATTGAAAAAAGTGGTTCTGGTGAAGCTAGATACCCAATTATTAGAGGTATGGAAAAAAGATATATTAACACTTTAGTAAATGGCATCAAAATTCCAAGCCCTGATAATAAGAATCGTTTTATTCCATTAGATTTATTCCCTTCTGAACTATTAGAGCGTTTAGAAGTTGGTAAAAGTTTAACGCCAAGTATGGAAGGGGATGCAATAGGAGGTACTATTAATTTAGTAATGAAAGATGCGCCTGATCGTTTATTGGTTCAAGGCAATATTGCAGGTGGATTTAACACTTCATTTCCTGATCAAAAATTCAGCAAGTTTGACAATAGCACCATGAATGTGTTGTCTCCTGCTCAAATTAACGGAAGTGCATATGTTGCTAACTTAAACGATTTGCCAGTAGCGCATTTGAATTATAATGAAAAATCAAACCCAGTTAATTCTACAATGGGATTGACTTTAGGTAATCGATTTGGAAAAGACAGACAATTTGGGTTTGTTGTATCAGGAAGTTATCAGAATATATTTAGAGGTACTACTTCAAACTTCTTTTTACCTAACTCTCAACCAGGTTTAAATAATATTCCATTGTTCTCTGACTTACAGTTAAGACAATATTCAGTTCAAAGTCAAAGAAAGGGCATTAATGCTAAAATGGATTACCGTATTAATAAGAACAACAAAATTTCATTGTTTAATACCTATGTACGTTTAGACGATTACCAAACTCGTTTTATTTGGGATACTGTTGCTTTAAATTCATTAATTAACAAGTCAACAAGAAGCCAATGGATATTCCAATCCATCAATAGCACTACTTTACAAGGGGAGCATAAATTAAGTAATACGGATCGTTTGGATTGGTCATTGGTTTATTCTTTGGCTAAAAGTAATATGCCAGATCAGTCTACTTATACGCATGAGTATCCAATCGTACCAACAAGCTTGACCATTGACAAATTGCAATCTATGTCAAGAATATGGACAAGCAATACAGACAAAGACCAATCAGCTTATTTAAATTATACAAAGAATACTTCTTTATTTAATAGAGATATTGAATTAAAAGTAGGTGGTTTGTATAGAGACAAAAATAGAGACAACTACTATATTGCTTATTCTTTGAATCCAGTGTTAGGGGCAGCTTATAACACAATTAATACTGCACAATTTTTGTTTAATCCAATTAGTAATGGAACGCCAAGTTTAAATGGCAACAACTATACTTTTGAAGAAAAAATTACTGCAGGCTATGTGCAAGGCAAATGGAACTTATCCAATAATTTTGAATTATTAGGTGGCGTAAGAGCAGAAAATACCAACCAGCATTACGAAACTTTATTGACAAAAGATGTTCAAGCTAAATCTGGTACGATTCAATACACCGATTTATTACCAAGTGCACAAGTTAAATATGCATTAAGTACTAATCAAAATTTACGTTTTGCATATTACAGAGCAATTGCTAGACCAGGTTTTTCTGAGTTAATTCCAGATGGCGCAGACGGCGAATTTTTTAAAGAAGTTGGTGACCCAACGAATTTAAAGCATACCGTTGCAGACAATTTAGACCTTCGTTATGAATTATATAGCAAGGGTTCAGACCAATTGTTATTAGGTGGTTTTTACAAGGATATTCAAAATCCTATTGAAATTTCGGCTGTAAAACCTCAAAACGTAAATAGTTTATACTTACAACCAGTGAATATTGGTAAAGCGACAAACTATGGTTTTGAAGCAGTTGCCGCTAAATATTTTGGATCATTCGGAATTTCTGCTAATTATACTTTTACCAATTCAAGTATTACTAACGATAGCTTAATATTCTCTTACCGTAATACTGCTGGACAAATTGTTTCTAAGCGTGTTTCTGAAACAAGACCTTTACAAGGACAGTCTAACCATGTTGGAAATTTATCTTTCATTTATAAGAATCCTAAAATTGGATTTGATTTTCAAACCGCTGTGGTATACACAGGAGAACGTATTAGCTTTATTAGTCCTTATGCAGGTTTAAACTACTGGCAGTCTCCAACAACACAGTTAGACCTTTCTTTTGAAAAGAAATTAGGAAAACATTTTTCTTTCTATGGAAAAATTAATAACCTAACAGATGCGCCTATGGAATTGTCATTACACCAGTCATATAATGGGTACATGGCAGCTAGTGGTTCAAGAGCTTTGGCTTTACAAACTGATCCAGCAAATAGAATCATCATTCAAAAAGATTACTATAGAACTACCTATTTATTCGGAATCCGTTTTAAACTTTAATAATACTATCAATTCTATATAATGAAACATAAGTTTACATACTTAATAGCGATTTTAGTGATAGGCCTTGCGTCTTGCACTAAATCAGAAGAAACAAAAGATCTTTGGCAAGCAGTAATTGTACCGGCTTCTCCCATTAGTGAATCAGCTCCTTTGTCGGGCGCCATTAAAGGAACCATGTTGGCTGGAAAGACGTATACAGTTAGTGGAGACATATTTGTTAATACAGGCGATACTTTAATTATTCAACCAGGCGTAACTGTAAATTTTACAGGTACTGCAGGCGTGCCAGTTGGCTTAGGTGTGAAAGGGTCTTTATTGTGTTTAGGCACAAAAGAAGCACCCATTTATTTAACCT
Organism: Bacteroidota bacterium; assembly: GCA_947454025.1. Lineage (GTDB taxonomy): Bacteria > Bacteroidota > Bacteroidia > Chitinophagales > Chitinophagaceae > Sediminibacterium. Next base: position 7,651 of record CANGIZ010000073.1, read on the forward strand.
ATCCTGGTGTGACAAGAACCGATCAATTAGGTGCGAATCCGGATACAGACCCGGCTTTAAAAGGAAAATGGACAGGTGTAACTGGTGC
>CANGIZ010000074.1 GCA_947454025.1 Bacteroidota bacterium
ACAAAGTTACTACAAAAAAAATCCGCTCTCGATAAGAATCGGGAGCGGGATTAAGTGTTGCGAGGGAAGGGATCGAACCTCCGACCTTCGGGTTATGAGCCCGACGAGCTACCGCTGCTCTACCTCGCGATGTTTGGAGGGCAAAGGTACGCCAATATAAGTTCTTAAACAAGTTTATTGGAAAAGAAAAATGGGAATCCCCTTCCTTCCAACTTAAATTAGTTCTTATGGCGGATATTGGATGCCCCTGAATTGCTCATTTCTTTTATACTTGCATCCCCTTTGTAATTAATATTACTTGCACCTGAAGCCTGCACCTTTAGCAATTGGCTCACATTCACATTTGCATTACTTGCACCTGAAGCATGAACTATCGCACCCTTGGCTATTAGATTATATAATTTGGCATCACTAGCCCCTGATACCTCAACGGACAAATCATCTACCTTTCCATTTAATTCAACCTTACTTGCCCCTGAACCATCAATCACTAAATTCTTTGCTTCTAGCTGTCCTTTATAATCAGAAGCTCCAGAAACTTCCACTGAAATATTTCCAGCTAAAATATCCCCCTTTAAATCGCTTGCTCCTGATAACTTAATCTTCAACTTAGGTGATTCTATTTTATTTACCAACCTAACATTGGATGCACCAGAAGCGGTTAATGCATCTAAATCCTTAACACTCACATAAGCTTTTGCTTTTTGATCTCCCCAATTTTTCCAATTAAACCAACCGTCATGGTTGTCAATTTTAATTATAAGTGTGCCTCCGTCTACCTCAGTAATAATCTTATCTCTATATTCTTCTTTACTAGCACTCACCGCTACTTGGCAAGCATTGGACTGTGTTAGGTATAAATCAATAGCACTTGACACTTTGATAGCAGTAAAACTTCCAACTTTTCTAAGTTGGGCATGGTTGTCATGGATTAAATCAGTGGTTTGGGCTTGACTCACTAACCCAATCAATACCAAGCCTACAAATAATATCTTTTTCATAATAATGTGTTTATATATCGTAAAACGAAAATCAACACTTAAAGTTACAGTTGTCAAATTAAAATAACCATCTTAATTTTGCGCTGTCCTCGGGGTGCTGTAAAAAGCTGAGATAAAACCCGTTGAACCTGAACAGGGTAATTCCTGCGAAGGGAAGGTACCGCACATTTCGTGCACTTCTCATAGCTTATTATTCCTGTTCCCATTTATTAATAGTTAAACATTAGTCATGACTAAGTTATTGGGAACAATTGCCTCATTATTATTGCTTGCCCCAACAATGGCACAGCAACCAAAACAGCTCCTTTCAAAAAAGGACAGTATCAACAAGTATACGGATAGCGTACGTAGCCTTCCCCCATTGGAAGTACGATCCGTTAGGGTCAGTGAAAACAACCCGTTTGCAAAAAGCAATGTTAGTGCTGCTAGCATTGCACTTGTAAATTTGGGACAAGATCTTCCCTATCTAATTCACAATACGCCTTCGATTGTTGCGAACTCCGATGCAGGAACCGGTGTGGGTTATACCGCTTTGCGCATTAGAGGAACCGACGCAACCAGAATTAATGTAACACTAAATGGCATTCCTTACAATGATGCCGAGAGTATGGGCACCTATTTTGTAGACCTACCCGATTTTAGTTCAAGCGCTAGTAGTATTCAAATTCAGCGTGGAGTGGGTACTTCAACGAATGGTGCTGGCGCTTTTGGTGCTACTATAAATTTAGCGACCAATGACTATCGCCCTTCTCATTATTTATCATTACAAAATAGCATTGGCTCATTCAATACTATAAAAAACAATCTTCAGTTTGGGACAGGGTTAATTAACAACCGCTTCACCATTGATGGTCGTATTAGTAATATTACCAGTGATGGATATATAGATAGAGCAAAAAGTGATTTAAAATCATTTTATGTAAGCAGTACCTATTGGGGTGATCATTCTTCTTTAAGATTAAATGTGTTTTCTGGAAAAGAAAAAACTTACCAAGCATGGTATGGTGTACCCGAAGATAGTTTAACGACCAATCGAACTTATAACCCAGCTGGTACTGAAAAAACAGGAACCCCTTACAATAATCAAACCGATAATTATACGCAAACACATTATCAGTTATTTTATAATCAAGCCATCAGTCCTTCACTTAAATGGAATACTGCCTTATTCTTAACAAAGGGTCGTGGTTATTATGAAGAATATAAAGCTGGAGTTAACTTAAGCGATTATGGAATTGATTTAAATATTGGTAATCCTGTAGATTTAGTAAGAAGAAGATGGTTAGACAACCAGTTTTATGGACAAATCGCTTCCTTGTCTTATGAAAAAAACAAGGATCAAATTACCATTGGTGGCGGCTGGAATATTTATGATGGACAACATTTTGGCAACCTGCCTTATGGAATTCCAAGCATCAACACCCTTTCTTTGATTAACAAGGTGTACTATAATAATAACGCCGTTAAAAAAGAATACAATGGCTTTATAAAATGGGAGCATCATCTAACAAATCATTTAGTTAGTTTTATAGATGTGCAATTAAGACATGTACAACATACCATGAATGGATTTGATGTAAATCCGGATTTGATAGTTGACAGAAAATTTGATTTCTTGAATCCAAAAGCAGGATTGAGTTATAAAACAAACAACACTACATATTTTACAAGTATTGCCGTTGCACACAAGGAGCCCAATAGAGATGATTTTGAAGCAGGCGCTACGCAGCAACCAAAGCAAGAAGTTTTGTACGATTGGGAAACTGGCTTCAATGTAAAAAACAATAATTTCACTTGGGGTGCTAACGTGTATTACATGAACTACAAAGACCAATTGGTTTTAACCGGTAAAATTAATGATGTAGGATCCTACACAAGAACCAATGTAGACAAGAGCTATAGAGCAGGTATTGAAATTGAAGAAGCGTGGAAATTGAACAACTATTTTTCAAGCACAGGAAATGTGACTTTCAGCAAGAATAAAATCGACAACTTCACAGAATACTTCGACGATTATGATAATGGCGGACAAGCCTCTATTCAACATCACAATACCGACATTACTTTGTCACCAAATTTGACTGCTAATCACAATATAATTTACAAGCCTAACTCCAATTTAATATTCACATGGACTAGCAAGTATGTATCAAAACAATATTTAGACAATACGCAAAACGAAAGCAGGGTATTAAAAGCCTATTTTTTAAATGACTTGAATATGGCGTATAAAATAGTAGACAAAAAAAGCTGGAGTGCATTATTACAATTGTATGCCTTAAATATTTTTGATACAAAGTATACTCCCAATGGATATACCTATAGTTATGTATGGGGCGGTGCGACAACCACTTCTAATAATTACTATCCTATGGCAGGACGCAATTATTTAGTAAGTTTGAAAATAGATTTGAAATAATCATTATAACAAAAAAGGAGAACAGCCGTTCTCCTTTTTTGTTATATCCAACTTTAGGGAAATTTATTTTTCCAAACCTTTAATAAATTTAATCAAGCCCGTAAAATAGGTTTGCTGATCGTCGTACATTGACATATGAGACCCCTTTGCACAATATAAGTATTGACCATGTTGAACTAATTTTGAAATTTCTTCCATGGCTTTAGGATCCATTGTATCAAACGCTCCACCAATACTTAATACAGGAACTGCAATCTTTTTTAGATCTGCTTTACGATCCCAATTTTTCAAACTTGCATTACCCACAATACCGAATTCCGAAGGACCTTGCATTTGCAAATACAGCGGAAAATTTAATTTAGCAAAAGCGCGCTTTACCGGATCTGGCCAAGTTGCTGGCGGCATTCTTAAAATATGTTCAGGATAGTAATTGTCTTCAATTAATTTTAAATATGCAGGATTGGTATAATCCCCTTTTGCTTCATAAGCTCTAATATTTGCCAATACCTCCTTTGGTAATTTTGGACCTAATACATTATTCGCGTAAGCATTGTATTCAGGTACCGATGGAACCATATTTGAAATCACTAATGCTTTTAAATTATGTTGATATTTTAATGCATATTCTGTAGCTAAAATGCCTCCCCATGAATGACCTAGTAAAATAAAATTAGAAGAGTCCATTTTAAGCGCTTTTCTAACCGATTCTACTTCTTCTACAAATCGATCTATATTCCAAAGTGAAGAATCATTTGGATTATCAGAATAAGCCGATCCTAATTGGTCATAATAATAATATTCAAATCCTTCTTGTGGGAAGAAGGAATCAAAACATTCAAAATATTCATGCGTAGCACCTGGGCCACCATGCAATAACAATACTTTTGTTTTTGGATTGTTGCCTACTCGCTTCGTCCAAACATTGAAAGTTCCTTTTGCCGTTTGGATTGGAATCAGTTGTATACCACCCGATAAGATATCAGTTTTACCAGTTGTATCATGGTAGCTATTGTTAGCCCCTTTGTTATTAAAGTTGCATGCAGCCAACATAAAGGCACATACAATAAAAAACGCATTGGTTATTTTCATATTATTATTTATTGACTATAAATATAATAAAAAACCAATGCGTTTGGGAATTTGTTTAATGAACAAAGGGGAATCCTTTAATCAAATTATACTATCCAGGAAATTGTTCCTGCCAAGCCAACATCCCGCCTGTTACATTAATTACATTTTTAAATCCATAAGGCTCCATCATCATGCAAGCTTGACCGCTTCTATTACCACTTCGGCAATACACATAAATAGTCTCGTCTTTTAAATGTTCAATTTCATCTAATTGCAAAGATTGTACTAGTCCCAATGGTAATAACTGACCACCTATATTAAAGGCTGCGTGCTCATGAGGTTCACGCACATCAAGTAAATTTAATTTTTCTCCAGCGTCTAATTTTGCTTTTAATTCCGCGACTGTGATTGTTTGCATAGAATAAATATATAAGGATTATTTAATAGAATCTCTTTGTGTATGTGCAGGAGCTACTTTGTCAATAACCAAATGAATGGTGCCACCTGGAGCCATACTATTTCTTAAAGGCATCCCAGCCGAATCTAATTGCATTAAAAAAGGATTGGGATCTTGCCCAATTACAAATGAATTGGCCGTATCTGAAATATTTGTATTCGAGCTAATATTACCAACTAGTAAACCTAAGCTTGCTAATTTAGCTTTAGCCATTTCCACCGTAAGGCCAATTAAATCAGGCACTTCAAAACCTACACTCGTACCTCCATCACCTACCGTAAAATTCACTACAGTACCTGAAGAAATTTTACTACCTGGCGCAATTGGGCTACCATTCACCAACTGATCGATAATTACATTTTTGTTTCGATCTGGAACCATCGTGATCGTGCCCATTCTTAATCCCAATACTTTTAAATAAGTCTCTGCACTTTTCAAAGAGAACCCAACTAAATTCGGCATGTCCACTTGAGGAGCCAACACTCTATTAATAGTTAAATAAACAGTTCTTCCTTTTTTAACAACCTCGTCCGCATCAGGTGTTTGTCTTAACACTCCATTACGCGCCAATGTATCTACATAAATAGAATCCTGTAATACCACATCAAAACCCAATGCTGATAAGTTTTTTTGCGCAGCACTTACATCCAAGCCAACTACATTCGGTACTTTTTCTGTTTTACCATTTCCAGTAATCCATCCTAAGGAAAAGAAAAACAAAACGAGTATTACCAAAATAGCACCAATGCCCACTAAGACATTCATCCATAAAGGCTTTTTTAATAATTTATCTATCGCTTCCATTTGGCTTGTTCTTATTAATTGGTATTTGCAATGGCATCCTCCACAATCGTTGCATAAAAATCAGTTAAGTTCCAACCTAATGCACGCACTTGTTGTGGAATCACACTCGCTTCACTTTGTCCGGGCACCGTATTCACTTCCAACATATAAGCTTTCTCTGCTGCTTCGTCATAAATAAAATCGATTCTAACTACGCCTCTGCAATTTAATATAGAATATACTTTTTTTGCAGCTGCTGTTAAATCGGCAAACATTTTTTCAGAAACAATTGCAGGTGTAATTTCCTTGCTCTTACCTTGGTACTTTGCTTCAAAATCGAAAAATTCATTTTCGGTAGTAATCTCAGTTATAGGCAATACCGTTACAACTCCCTTTGATTTAAAAACACCAATAGTAAATTCTCTTCCACTTATAAACTCCTCCACCAACACTTGCGTATCTTCTTTAAACGCTTTTTCTAATGCTGGGGCTAGCTCCGCAGCTGTATTCACTTTACTAATTCCTAAACTACTTCCGCCATTATTAGGCTTCACAAATACAGGCAATTTTAATTGCGCTAAAATATGATCCGCACTTAACGGAGACGCTGTAAACAAATGCAATGACTTAGCTACATTAACCCCACCAAATCCAGCCACTGCCACTGTATATCTTTTATTAAATGTCAAAGCCGAAGTTGCCGTATCACAACTTGTATAGGGCAAGCCAATCATATCAAAATAACCTTGCATTTTTCCATCCTCGCCGGGCGTACCGTGAATACACATTAATGCAACATCGAAAGTGATTTTTTCACCACCTTCTTCGATACTAAAGTCGGCTTTATTTACTGCTACTTCCTCTCCAACAATATTTTCATACCACCAACCTGTTGGGTGTATATCAATTAAATAAACATCGTACACATTTTTGTCCAATGCATTCATCACGGTCTTAGCGCTTTTATAACTCACTTGCGCTTCCGAGCTTAATCCGCCAGTCACCAATGCTACTTTCTTTTTCATCTTCAACAATTATGCAGTTATGATATCGTAAAAAATAATAAATAAAAAAAGGGAAAAACTTCCCTTTTTTTATCTTAGCACTAAGCGTGTAATTTATCTTTTTTCGCCAGCAATGCGTCAACCGTTTCTTGGTATAACTCATCGTGAACACAACAGTCTACAGGACATACTGCAGCACATTGTGGTTCTTCGTGAAAACCTTGACATTCGGTACACTTGTTGGGAGTAATATAGTAGGTGTCAGTAGCAATCGGTGCGATTCTTGCGTCCGCATCAACTGTAGTTCCATCTAATAAACTAAAACTTCCTTTTACTGTTGTGCCATCTGCGACAGCCCACTCAACACCACCTTCATAGATAGCGTTATTTGGACATTCTGGTTCGCATGCTCCACAGTTAATACATTCGTCGGTGATTTTTAATGCCATAAAAATAATTTAATAATTA
>CANGIZ010000075.1 GCA_947454025.1 Bacteroidota bacterium
AATTTGGGTCAATTAAATAAACAATTGAATATGTCAACAACAGCACAGAAGCACCCAAAAGGGTTATACGTATTGTTTGCAACGGAAATGTGGGAGCGATTTAACTATTATGGCATGCGTGCTATTTTGGTATTATTCTTAACAAAGGCTTTGCTTTTTGATAAAGTGTTTGCTTCACAAGTATATGGTAGCTACACAGGTTTAATATACTTAACGCCTTTATTGGGTGGGTATATCGCCGATCGTTATTGGGGCAATAACCGCTCCATTATTGTAGGTGGATTGGTAATGGCGATTGGTGAATTTGTGTTGTTTTTTTGTGGTCAATTTTATGATAATGCAGCTATTGCAATGCCATTATTTTATACGGGTTTAGGATGTATGATTGCGGGTAATGGATTTTTTAAACCCAATATTTCTAGTATGGTGGGACAGTTGTATGCTAAAGGAGATTCAAAAATAGATGCAGCTTACACTATATTTTATATGGGCATTAATACAGGTGGTGCATTAGGTCCTATTGTTTGTGGTCTTTTTGGAGATACAGGTAAAAGTGGTGATTTTAAATGGGCCTTTTTTGCAGGTGGTGTTGCTATGTTATTAAGTGTGATTACGCAAATTGCATTTCAGAAAAAGTATTTAGTGAATGCTGATGGGCAAGCGATTGGCCAAGCTCCAAAAGACGCACCTGCTTTTTTTCAAAAAATACCTGTAATGGTAGGTTTTTTATTTTTACTTAGTCTATTAACCATTGCAATGGTATACGTGGACATTAAAATAGTAAGCTATTTTTTATGGCTATTGGTTGGGTGTATTTCATTAATTGCTTTTATTATTTTTTCTGATAAAACGCTGAATATTATTGAAAAGAAAAAGGTAGCCGTATTGTTCATTGTTTCTTTCTTTGTTATTTTCTTTTGGAGTGCTTTTGAACAAGCAGGGGCATCACTAACTTATTTTGCATCTGAAAATACACAAAGAGACTTAGGCTTTTTTGTAGTGCCTACAAGCTTTTTCCAATCCTTGAATTCCATTTTTGTAGTAAGCCTTGCACCATTAGTAGCATGGATTTGGATTAAGCTAGGAAAAATTAATAAAGAACCTTCTTCGCCTTTTAAAATGGCAATGGGTTTATTTTTATTGGCATTGGGTTATTTATGGATTGCAACGGGGGTGAATGGAGTGGGTGCAGGTATTAAAGTAAGTATGATTTGGTTAATAGGTATGTACATGATGCACACTTTTGGTGAGCTTTGTTTGTCACCAATTGGCTTGTCCTTATTCAATAAATTAGCGCCTATTAAATTTGCTTCTTTGTTAATGGCAGTATGGTTTACAGCCAATGCCTTCGCCAATAAATTAGCAGGTGTATTTAGTGCTTTGTATCCCGAAAACGGCAAAACTACTTCCTTTGCCGGCTATCATATAAGCAACTTGCATGAGTTCTTTATGTTCTTTGTTTTTATGGCAGGTATTGCTTCGATCATCTTATTCTTTTTGTCTAAGAAATTGAAAAATTTAATGACACAATAATTGCTAAAAGATGGCAATTAATCATCTTAATGCTGAACTCGAATCATAGCGTAAAGAAAATGGGAAAATGCAGCGTAAAAAATTGTGCATGTCTGAGCGCAGCGAGTTCACAATTTTAGATGCGTTTTCCCATTTTTAGCATAATGATGAGCGTGAAGCATGAAATGGTTCATGAACATCTTTTAACCAAAAGAATTAAAAGCAAAGAAATCTATAACATTCCTTTTACGATTTCGTCTACGATACTTGGGTCCAATAAAGTTGAGGTATCGCCTAAGTTACTTGTTTCACCTTCGGCTACTTTTCGCAAAATGCGGCGCATGATTTTACCAGATCTTGTTTTTGGTAAGCCAGATACAAATTGAATTTTATCAGGTTTTGCAATAGGCCCGATAATCCGAGTAACGGTTTGTAAAATATCTTTTCTTACCATATCCCCTGTGCCATGGGTATCTTGACCATGGGAACCGGTATAAATAACATAGGCATAAATACCTTGTCCTTTAATGTCATGAGGGTAGCCTACCACGGCACTTTCAACCACACCTGCGTGCATATTAATTGCATTTTCCACTTCGGCTGTACCAATACGATGACCACTTACATTTAATACATCGTCTACACGACCTGTAATTCTAAATTGTCCTTCTTCATTTCTTAAAGCACCATCGCCAGTGAAATATAAGTTCTCATAGGTTGCAAAATAATTGGTGCGGCAACGTTCATGATCGCCATAAGTAGTGCGAAGTGTAGCCGGCCAGGGTTGTGTGATACATAAATTACCGCGGTATAAGCCATCTTCTTTTTCTGTTATTTCATTCCCCTTATCATCTACTAAAATTGCTTTAACGCCAGGCATTGGATAAGTTGCCCAGCCTGGTTTCCCTGGTGTAATACCTGCCATATTTGAAATCATTACACCACCTGTTTCAGTTTGCCACCAAGTATCAACGATCGGACATTTTTTCTTTCCAATATGCTCGTCGTACCAATTCCAAGCTTCTTCGTTGATAGGTTCTCCTACGGTGCCTAATATTTTCAAACTACTTAGGTCATGGTCTTTCACGGGTCCTAAACCAAAGCCCATTAAAGAACGTATTGCAGTTGGTGCAGTGTACAATGTGTTTACTTTGAATTTATCTACAATGTCCCAAAAACGTCCTGCATCCGGGAATGTGGGTACTCCTTCAAACATCAATGAAGTGCCGCCTGCACTTAATGGTCCGTAAACAATATAACTATGTCCTGTAATCCAACCAATATCTGCTGTGCAGAAAAAGATATCATTAGGTTGGTATTGGAATACATTCACAAAAGTATAGTTTGTGTAAACCATATATCCTGCAACACTATGCACTACGCCTTTTGGTTTACCAGTGGAACCAGAAGTGTACAATATAAATAAAGGATCTTCCGCGTCCATTTCCACAGCAGGCAATAATTCTAATCCTTGTGTTTCTACTTTTTTAATTTCATCTTCCCACCAAACATCGCGTCCTTTTAACATGGACACAGCAGTTCTTGTTCTTGTACAAACAATTACGCGCTTAACTGTTTTGTTGCCAATTAAAGCATCATCTATAACAGACTTTAATGGAATATCTTTCGCGCCACGAAAAGCACCATCGCAGGTAATTATGAATGCTGCTTTTGCGTCATCTAATCTATCTGCAATGCTTTGTGCGGAAAATCCACCAAATATTACACTGTGAATGGCACCGATTCTTGCACAAGCTAAAACGGCAATGGCCAGTTCAGGAATCATGCCCATGTAGATACAAACACGATCGCCTTTTTGCACACCGTTATTTAAAAGTACTTGCGCAAATTGACAAACCTTTTGATGTAATTGCTTGTAGGTAATAATACGATGATGTTCTTCGGGGTCGTTTGGTTCCCAAATTATCGCAGGGGTGTCTCCATTTTTTTCTAAATGTCGGTCCAAACAATTTTCGGTTATATTTAATTTACCCCCTTTAAACCACTCCACTTTTGGGTCTTTGAAATTCCAGTCAAGCGTTTTCTCCCATTTTTTTCGCCAAACAAAATTGTCGGCGATCTCGCTCCAAAATGCAGAAGGGTTGTCTATACTTTGCTTGTAAGCTTCATGGTATGCTTCAAGACTTTTAATTTGATAAGGGTAAGACATGGCAATACGTATAAATAGTGTTACCAAATTTACGTTTTTCGGTTTAAATATTTAACTTGAAGAATCGATTGCTAAAAATAGTATTATGAATGATACAAAACAGCCAAGCAAAATTGCATTTGTGATTGGCGCTTCCTCGGTGGGTACCTTAATTGAATGGTATGACTTTTACATTTTTGGAATGTTGGCTACCATATTATCTAAACAATTTTTTCCAGCAGATGCTGGCACATCAGCACTTTTAAGCACACTTGCTATTTTTGCAGCAGGGTTTATTGTAAGGCCATTTGGGGCTTTGGTGTTTGGTCGTTTAGGGGATTTAATTGGAAGAAAGCATACTTTTTTACTGACATTAATCATAATGGGAGGGTCTACTTTTGCAATTGGTTTGGTACCTGGGTATGCCACAATTGGTTGGTTCGCACCCATTTTAGTTTTGTTGTTAAGATTATTGCAAGGTTTGGCCTTGGGCGGTGAGTATGGAGGAGCAGCTACTTATGTTGCTGAGCATGCTCCCGAAGGTCAGAGAGGTTTTTGGACAAGTTGGATTCAAACCACAGCTACTTTAGGCTTGTTCTTGGCCTTAGGAGTGATTATATTCATTCGATCTAATCAGGGTGTTGACAAATTTAGTGCAGAATGGGGTGGGTGGCGTTACCCTTTTTGGATATCAATTGTATTGGTTGGTGTTTCGGTATTGATAAGGATGCGTATGAGTGAGTCGCCTATGTTTACAAAATTAAAATCAGAAGGAAAGACTTCGGTGAATCCTTTAAAAGAAAGTTTTGGGCATAAGGCTAATTTTAAAATGGTTTTATTAGCATTATTTGGTGCAGTAATGGGACAAGGTGTTGTATGGTATACGGGTCAGTTTTACGCGCAAAGTTTTATGGAAACTGTTTGTAAGATTGATTTTATTCAATCTCGAAATATTATGCTGGTAGCCATTTTAATGGCTACGCCTTGTTTTGTTTTGTTCGGTTGGTTGAGTGATAAAATTGGTAGGAAGTGGATTATGCTTGCTGGAATGTTATTAGCAATTTGCACCTATCGCCCCATTTATAAAGAGTTCATTAATATCACTTCGGCAAGTAATAGATCTCAAATTATTGATTTAAGATTAACAAAGTCAGGTCCTTTCATGCCGTTAGTGGATGCGAAGGATCGACACAAAATGTATTTACGTCAAGTGAAAGACACTTTTTACAGCGATGGATCGGTATTTAAATATACGATTACAGATACTTTAATTGGCTTTGATGAATTGGGTGTAAATCGTCCGATTAATTTGATTAATCCAACACTTATTAAATACCATGCAACCAAACCCAATGTGGTTGTTGAGAAAACAATGGGTAAAGCAGCATCATGGAATTTGATATGGTTGGTGTTTATTCAAATTGTTTATGTAACCATGGTATATGGTCCAATTGCCGCTTTTTTGGTTGAAATGTTTCCAACAAAAATCAGGTATACTTCCATGTCATTACCTTATCATATTGGCAATGGTGTTTTTGGAGGATTGGTACCTTTTTTAGGTACGCTGATTGTTGAATTTACAAAATCACCAGCGCATCCCAATGGCGACGTGTTGGCTGGCCTTTGGTATCCAATTGGTGTAGCAGTAGTTTGTTTGATTATTGGAACAGTTTACTTGTCAAATAAAATTGACAAGAATGTAATGGATTAATTTTTTAAAGTATTTAATGTTATAAAATGAATTCAATCAAAAAAATATTAGGGTATGTATGGATGCTTTTAGCACCTGCTATTATCTTTTTTTTAGTTTTTCAAGCAAAGAATAAAATCATACATGCAACAGAGGCGACTAGAGCGAATACTATTCTACAATGGGTGATTATTCTGATCATCTTCACGCCCATATGTGTAGGCTTTTTTATTTTTGGAAAATATGCATCTGAAAATGCGTATGACCATTTGCCTGAATCTTCGGAGGAAATCGAAGATTAGCGTTGAAAGTTTGTACTTTTGAATATGGCATTGATAGTAAACGGACTTTCCAAAAAATACGGCACACAGACTGCAGTGGCGGACTTGACTTTCACCATTGACAAAGGAATGGTGGTTGGTTTTTTAGGACCCAACGGAGCAGGAAAGAGTACTACTTTAAAAATGATTGCCGGTTATTTAGCACCCGATGCTGGTGAAGTGATTTTAAATGGCATCTCCAATCAAAAAGATCCAATTGCTTTTAAAAAATTAATCGGCTATTTGCCCGAGGCAAATCCTTTATATGAAGAAATGTATGTAAAGGAATATTTTTCTTTTTTAAGTGATATACATGAAATAAAAAATAAAGAACAGCGCATTCAACAAGTAATTCAAATGTTGGCGTTGGAAACCATGCAACATAAAAAAATTGGTCAGCTTTCAAAAGGGTATAAACAAAGAGTGGGTATTGCTGGAGCCATTTTACACGAACCTCAATTATTATTATTAGACGAACCCACTTCGGGCTTAGATCCCAATCAGCTTATTGAAATTAGATCAGTGATTCAGTCATTAAGTGCGCATGCTATGATATTATTTTCATCGCATATTTTACAAGAAGTAACTGCCATTTGCAGTAAGGTATTGGTTTTGCACCAGGGGAAATTAGTGGCCAATGAAAGCATTGACCAATTATTAAAGCCCGTCACTAATAATTTACACGTGCAATTTGAGGAAGATATTAGTCATTGTGTTGGTATGATTCAAGCATTGGGGATAGAAATTGTAAGCGCCAACAAACAGCTGTTAGTAGTGAAAACCGCTGAGGGTGTGGATGTTAAGAAGTTGATCCTACAATTTGCAATGGATATGGGCTTTAATATCGAGCGATTACATGTTGAACAGGCAAGTTTAGAAGAAATCTTCAAATTGCTTACCCATTAAAAAAAATGGGTGTAAATTGCGTTCTCAAACTGACATTACTTTTTTAGAAAATAAATCATCAAATTATGAGTTACATTGTTGAAGTAAAAGCTAGACAAATTTTAGATAGCCGTGGAAACCCTACTGTGGAAGTAGATGTATTAACCGACGAAGGTGCTATGGGCCGTGCTGCTGTTCCAAGTGGAGCAAGCACAGGTATTCATGAAGCAGTTGAATTAAAAGACAACGATAAAAAGAAATATTTAGGAAGAGGTGTATTGAAAGCAGTAAAGAATGTAAATACTTTAATTGCAAACAGCATTGTTGGTTATGATGTAACTGCACAAGCAGCAATCGACCAAGTAATGATTGAATTAGATGGTACACCCAATAAAGCTAAGTTAGGTGCGAATGCAATTTTAGCCGTATCAATGGCTGCTGCAAGAGCTGCTGCGGAAGAAGCTAATTTGCCTTTATACCGATACATTGGTGGAACAAATGCAAGAACATTGCCAATGCCAATGATGAACATCTTAAATGGTGGAGCACACGCCGATAATAAAATTGATTTCCAAGAGTTCATGATTATGCCAGTAGGCGCTCCTAGCTTTAG
>CANGIZ010000076.1 GCA_947454025.1 Bacteroidota bacterium
TGTTTAAAATCGACCTTAAATGTGAGAGTGGAGAATTAACTCCTAGTAATTTTTATAAGCTTATAAATAAGCCAAACTTGATTTGGGTTCATCATAAAAGTATGATGAAAATTATGTATCAAAGGTATGATAAAATCATCTAATAACCAAGTATATATTGACTTTCAGTGAATTTACTATAATCAATTTGATTAGACTAAATTTTTATTAATTGGGTTACCTTTTAAAAAGTATTTTATGCGTGGGAGAGAAGGTGTATACATATATACCTGTTTTGGCTAATTCTTAGAGATGAAAATAACTTGCCAAATGACTACATAATATATATAGCATTAACCAAATTTTTCTTACCCAACTAGGATATCTATTTTCATACCCCCTCCTATAATTAGCTTAATTAGAAGCCGCCCCATACTCTAATTGATCTGATTATTTTTTGAGTATACATAAGAAGAGACCACTCCCAATTATAACCCCTCCCACATCTGGGCACCCAGGGGTATCCTCCTAGGCTCGGATATCAGGAAGTGCCTTTTCATTTAACCACAATTAAAAAATTAAAACAATGGTAACAGTAACAAACTACACAAGTAGGCAAAGAAAAGACGGAACAACATTCCAAGTACTTGAATTAACAGGCGGTGTTGAACTAGTACAGTCACAAGAAACTGGTAAATTCTATGCCACAGCACGAAGGACAACCATTCCTTGCACATTTGATGAGAACATTGCTAAAGGGCTTGTAGGAACTCAAATGAAGGGCGATGTTGTAAGGGTGCAAGTGGATGCTTATGATTTCACAAACCCTAAAACTGGAGAGGTAATTAAGCTACAACACAGCTATGCTTATTCTCCAGAAGGATCAACTGAATTGATTGGATCAAGCCGAGTTGAAAGTTTACAAATGGCATAGAAGGAAACACAAAGAGAATTGTTCTGACAGAACCAATAGTAGGTCAAATAACAACTAATCGCTACGAAAGTATCTAGTTGGAGCAATGTCTTTAGTGGTTAGTAAATGAAGGACTGGGTGGAGCAATCTGCCTGGTCCTTAAATTAAAAAGTGTGAATAGCTTTCAATCAACTGAAAAGTGTCATGATTATTATTTATAGCAATAAATATATTTAACTTATACTTATTCAATAAAGCGATAAAGTATAAAAATATAATTTCAATGGTAATAAAAAATACTATTAATAAAATTCCATTTAAACTAAATAAAAATGATAAAAATGCTTCGATTTTGTACGATAATATTAATGGTGTATTTACATTATAAGGTAAAAAATGTAATGGGTATATTACCGTTATTGGAAAAGCAATAATTAATATTATAATTATATTCTTTATTGGTGTAATCGAATTAGATAGTGAAATCATTTGTCTTTTATTTTTATGAAAAGACTGAATAAGAGAATCCGAATCTATCTTAAGTGAATCAATAAGCGCGCGTTCATTATTTAATTTCTCGAATAATTTAGTCGGTTCTGGGAAAGCTGAATCATAAAAGCCATTTAATTCTCTCTGCTTTAATGCCTGAACTCTTGGCATTAGTTTATTAAACAATATCAAAAGTTGGATATCATCTTTAAACAATTTGGGTTCAACTTGGTAAAGCAATTCTACCACTTGATTCTCGTCAAGTGATTCAAATTTATCATTTTTCATTGCTATTTTAATAGAATTACTATTTTCGAAAATATTTTCATTATACCATGAGAACGATCTAATAGCTAAACCTGATTTGATTTTCTCATATTCAATTACTAGGTCATCAAAATGATCAATTAGGGTATCGATTTTCTCATTTAAATTTAACAACTTTGATATTATAAATGCTGCAATAATTCCAATTAATGCAGCAGCACTTTGAGAAAAAGAGCTAAAGAACCAATTCCAATCAGGGTTCATATTAATAATTATTTTTTAATAATCTTTCGTGACAATTATGAACTATCAAGCATTCTTCATGAATTCTGTCTAAATGCTTTTTAAGATAACCGAACATATTTTCCAAATCTACTCCAAAATAAACTTTAATAGATGGGCTTGATTTAAGTCGTTCTATAACATCAATTAGTTCTAATTTTTTTTCTTCAATAGATTTATAAAAAGAAACTAATTCAACTTTATTTTCAATTGATTTATTAAATAGTTCGCTAAAATAATTAAAGGGTGAAATTAATTCATGTAGATTATATGGCATGGTTACATCACTAGTTTGAGAAATCCATGTAATATCCAATGATAATTCGCTATTTGTAATATCTCCTTGTTTTAAAATGATATATTTTTTGGCGTTAATTATTAAAGAAATATCATTCAAAAGCCTTTCTACAATTTGTTGACTAGTCATATTTTTTTTATAAATCTAAATAATTAACTCAACATTAGGTAAAGTATAAACACCTAATTAACCACAAAACAAATTCACATGCAACTACAAAAAGCATCGCGCAAAAAGGCATCAATAAAGATGTCTCTCCAAGGTCCAAGTGGATCCGGTAAAACTTATTCTTCATTACTATTAGCATATGGTCTATGTAATGACTGGTCCAAAATAGCCGTAATAGACAGTGAAAACCATAGCTCTGAGCTATACTCGCATCTAGGGAGCTACAATGTTCTTCAGCTATCAGCACCATACACACCTGTGAAATACATACAAGCAATTGAGGCATGTGGGCAGGCAGGCATGCAAGTTATCATCATAGATAGTATTTCACATGAGTGGGAATATATCCTTGAGGCGCATGCCTCATTACCTGGTAATAGCTTTACCAATTGGCAAAAGATTGGGCTCAGGCACAAAGCTTTTATTCAGGCTATTCTTAGCTCTAAAGCACATATAATAGCCACTTCAAGAACAAAGCAAGACTATGTTCTAAATAATCTAAATGGTAAAATGGTCCCTGAAAAGGTTGGTCTTAAAGCTATTCAAAGAGAAGGACTGGATTACGAGTTTACACTTGTATTTGATCTGAATATGAAAAACAGCGCTACTGCTTCTAAAGATAGAACTGGGTTGTTCTTTGGTAAGCCAGAACAAAGGCTAACCATTGATGTTGGTAAATCAATTTACAACTGGTGTAATGATGGTGCAGAGATTGCGCCAACAGACATATCTGCCACAATACATTCATGTAAAACCATTGATGATCTATTAGAGCTGTATAATGAACACCCTCAATACAAAGAAGTGCTTAAACCAGAATTTGAAAAGCGCAAAAGAGAAATCTTGATACAAAATCAAACAGTTTAATTATTCTGCTTACATCCCCTGCCTTTACATTATTCATACATGCCTTGCTCATAGCAGGGCATTTTTAATTTAAACAACATGACACAAACAGACACAATCAGTGAAATTGAATTGGTATATAAACCAAGCATTAGTAACAAACCAATTATTAGTTCTCCTTTAGATGCATACAATGTATTTATGGACTTCTATCCCAAAGACACATTGCACTTACAAGAGCACTTCTTTGTTGCTTATTTAAATAGGTTCAACCGTGTACTTGGCGTATTGCATTTATCATCTGGCGGTATCACTGGAACAGTGGCAGATATTAGACTCATATTTGGTGCTGCACTAAAGGCTGCTGCTTCAGGAATTATCATTAGTCACAATCATCCTTCAGGACAGTTAAAACCATCACAGCTTGATAAAAATGTAACAACTAAAATCCGTGATGCTGGTGATATGCTAGACATAAAATTAATGGACCATATAATAGTTGGTCACGAAGGTCAATATTTGAGCTTCTCTGATGAAGGTTTGTAATTCATTAAAATATAACCAATGAAAAACAGCAGAATTGTTTATTATGACAGCTTTAGTATAGTAGTAATTAACCCAAGTGGTAAAATAAGGCGATTGTATTGTCCATTTTTAGTCAAGTGCATCAATGAAATTGATGAAATACAGGAAAATAGTAGTGTTTATGTTGATCAAGTGTTTAAAGACCCAGATGATAAGCTTACATATTTGATTGGAGGTAACCTTTATGTCTATTCAAATTTTAGGATATCGATAAATTTCTAGTTCATGTGCCAACAAGTTCAGCTAATGTGATGTCTAGTCCTTTTGCTAAAGCAATTAGGGTGGTTAAAGTGGGATTAATTTTGCCTTTTTCCACCCTATGAACTTGACTAAGCTCAATATCAGCCTCAAAAGCGAGTTGTTCAAGTGTCAAACCCTTTGCTGTGCGAAAAGTTTTCAGCTTTTCTCCAAACTGTTCCAGCGTTTCCTGATTCCTTAGGTTATTCATTAGCACCAAAGTGGCATAATTGCGAAAATATATCTTAGGCATACATGCCTAAATTGAAAAATATTATATATTTTTAATGTGTAAAGTGGAGACCTGAAACCATTCAAACGGGGGAGTATTCAGAAAATCCTTAAGAGTAGGAAATTATTATTAAAATTTTCGTTTAAAATGAAAAAAACAGCCTTATTTTTTATTGTTATTAGCTCTTTAGTAGCTACCAGTTGTGCAACAATGGTTAGAGTTGCAACAACGACTCACAAGCAAACAATGGACAGTTACAAAACCAAAGAGCAAGTTATTGGTAAATTTGGTATTCCAACTTCAAAAAGAAATGACGGTGATTATGAAGAATACTATTACTTATTCGGAACAAAAACGGTAACTGACAAAAACGCATCATTAAACGCAATGTTTGGTAGCAGTAAATCAAAATCATCGTCAGCTAGTGCTTCAGCAATTGGAGTAGGTAATATGGCGAGCGGATCTGCAAGTGGGTCTTCTGTTTCTAATACATCAGGTGGTGGAAATGCAAATGCTGCTGCAAGAACTGTATCACAGGAAGTAAAAACTTTCGTTAAATTCACTTTTAAGGGTGAAAATGTGGTTACTTGGGAAAGTAACGGTGTAGACTATAGTGTATATGAAATGGTTAAGAAAAAATAAAAAAAATACTTTACTTCAAAAGGGGGCTCAATTTTGGCCCCTTTTTGATTTCATGGCGATTAATTTATAAAACAGAAATAAAAAAAATTATGAAAAAAGTAGTTGCAATAATATTATTAATCTTCATGTCATACACTACTAATGTATATGCTACATCAATATCAAATAATTCGGCAAATAAATTTGGATATTTCTCTTTGGAAGACGGTTGGTACAATTCAACAGTTAAATATTCAAACTATAATACAGGTACTTTTGCTAACTACCGACTAAAAGTTAAAGTGGAATATGAAAGAGTTACAACAATTAGCTTTGGAAATGGCGGTTCTGTTCATACTGGTTATAACAATGAGGGTTACATTTATAGTGGAGGTTATTTAGAAGCTGAAAGAGATTATGACGGCAGAGTTGTTGCTTATACTACCAAAATAACTGTATCAGATACTAATGGAATGAGAACTTTTAATATACGAATTGATTGAGTTAAAAAAAAATTGCTCTTCATTATTAGTGATACAATTATAAGTTAACAGTAGTTATGTTGGCTTAATAATAATGTAAGTATTAATTATACAAGATATTTAACACGGTAGATAAAAAAATGGATAATTATATAAAGAACATAATCCCCAATATTAAGCAATTTGGGATGTTACTTAGCCAAAAATCCTATTTTATAAATAAGACATGGCTACTAATAAATGAAGGGAGTGATTTAATACAATACACATTTAAAACAAATAATGAACTAATTATTTCAAAAAACGGGGATGTGATTAAAGGAAATTGGGAATTGCTTTCAGAAACAAAAATTTTAATTGAAACACGAAATGCAAGTATCCAACTTGAAAATCTGTTTTTTGACAAAAATATTATTGTCCTTTTAAAGCCAAGTTTAATTGAAGAACTATTTATTTTGATTGATGAAAAGGTAGTCAAAGACCCTTTTAAATATCTAAATGATTTAAAACACAATAAAAAATTTGAAGTTACAGAACTAGATCCTGCAACAGATAATGCAATCGCAATAGCTATAATATTCATAGCTGGTTTATTACTATTTGGACTAATATTGACTAAATAATGGAAAGAGTTGACTACCAAATAGCAGATAATCTTTGTAACAAGATTTTGGAAAAGCTTATTGACTTTCCTGAATTTGATGAAATGCATGCATGGCTAGATATACACAAATCACTTTACAATCAAATAAACATTCAACCAGAAGGACTACCCGCAATAGCGAATTGTAACTATGAAGGGGTTAGATATGATCACATAGCTAAGTTTCACAGTCTATATCATAAAACGGAATACGAATATAATCTTTTGAATCAAATGTCTCACGAAGAAGTAATTATTTACTTCTTCGAACAAATGGATGCAAGAATGATTCATCAATATCTTCTTGAAAAGGAATACATGGGCATGGGATTTAGTGATTTTATTTACAAACTAAGCCTTGCATTTAATGAACTTCATGGTTACAGAGGCAATAATTGGCTAAGGTCAGAAACTGTTTATTGTAAACATTGTAATGAGAAACAATATTTTTTTATTGGTGAGTATGATGAAAGCTATTTGCATTTAAAATTTAAAGTAGTCAACGGTGTTGTAAAGGATTTTATTGAATGCAGAGAATTGAAATGTGATTTGCCAAATGAAGTTGATCAAGAAAAACAGGTATTTATTGATGCCAAAAAACCTCCTTTTTAGACTATGATTAACCGCTTATTAACTAAATTGATATACAATGATACTGAAGTGACTATAATCGGTTTACAGGTACAAAAGAGCTTTGATAACCCTGGATTAATAGTCAATGTAGCATTCCAAATTACAGACAGCACTTGGTGTGTTAAAATGTGTAATGTTGCTCAGGAGGATCTTTCTATGGACAATATTATTGAACAGATTTTTGAACATGGGTGTAATTTGGACAAAGAGTTAGCAGAAGGAATGTTCCCATTTATACTTTTTGAATATAAATATTTTTAACACTCCAAGCTAACCTTATTTTTGAATTATAATTTGTCTTTCAAAAGTTTCATCTCATTGGAGATTTTCAAATCGCTTACACGTGCATATTGCTGAGTTATTTTTGTATTTGTGTGACCAAGCATCTGTGAA
>CANGIZ010000077.1 GCA_947454025.1 Bacteroidota bacterium
CAGCTGCTCTACCAACTGAGCTATTCCGGCTTATCTTATTTCCACAAAAGAACACTCCCAAATTTTGGGATGGCAAAGGTAATGGAAATCTTTATTTATCAAAATTTTAGAGGATTTTTTTATGCTATTTTTTTAGGAAAATGGATAAAAAGCGTTCAAACCTAGTATTTACGTGCAAAACTGAGGCTATCCCCTACTCATTTTCTTTCAAAATAGTTCCGATTTAAAATATAAAAGGCCCAAATTGGGCCCTTTATGTTGAAAATGATTGTTGTATTTTTTTTAAATCTATGCTGCTAATTTCTCTTTTTTCTTTTTTAGTTGATTGGTAACGGATTCAAATGCTTGTTCGAAAGATTCTTCAAATGATTTAGAAGTGGCCTTCACAAAGCAATCTTGTTTAGGAATATGAATATTGATTTCTACTACCTTGTCCTTGATGGCGTGTACTAAATTATCTAATTTTAAAAAGACATCTACCTTGGTTATTCGATCGTGAAACGTAGCCAATTTTTGAACTTTCTTCTCTACTAATTCTAAAAGCTTTTCGTCTGCATCAAAGTGCACGGTTTGAATGTTAATGTTCATAATTAATTTTTTAAGATAATAAACTAATGAAAGAACTGATCAGGCATTATTACTAACTCCTGCACCATTAAGTTACAACAATTGCTGAACAATAAAAACATTTATTTTCTTTTAAGAAAACTTTAAGATTCTAGGCTTTAGGATGGGCTTTTGCAAAAACCTCCTTTAATTTTTCGATGGTATTATGTGTGTACACCTGAGTAGCAGCAAGGCTTGCATGACCAAGCAATTCTTTTACCGCATTTAAATCGGCTCCGTTGTTCATTAAGTGAGTCGCAAAACTATGTCTTAAAACGTGTGGACTTTTCTTTTGTAAAGTTGTTACTTGTGACAAATAAAATTTTACAAAACTATATACTGCCCTAGGCTGTAAGGCTTTCCCTTTTTCAGTAACAAATAAATAGGGATTGCCTGCTGCTTCAGCTGGTTTTTGACTAATATATTGCTTGAGTTCCTGGGCCAATTCAGGACTTATGGGCAATATCCTTTCCTTGTTCCCCTTTCCCAATACTTTTATGATTCGTTTTGAAATATCTAACTGCGTTTCTTTACAATTGATAAGTTCACTCAAACGCATGCCAGTTGCATAAAATAACTGAATGACCATTTTTTCAGTAAATCCCTTCCACCCTTCTGCAAATTCCAAATTGGTGAACAATTGTTCCATGTCATTCTCAGCAACAAAGGCAGGTAAACGCTTACTAATTTTGGGACTAATCACCGTTTCCATTGGACTCTTGACTAATTGCCCCTGCTGTATTTGATATTTAAAGAAAGATTTTAAGGAAGATATTTTACGATTCAATGTTTTCCCTGTCATTTCCTCCTCTTTCATTGTTGCTAACCAGGAACGCACCATGGTGCCTGTTATATGGTTAAAGGTAATGCCCTCGTATTGTGTTTCTACAAAGTCGAAAAATTGAACTAAATCGTTGGAATAAGCCGTGATAGTATGAATTGAATACCGCTTCTCAAACTGAAGGTATGCCAGGAAGGCATTGAGAGGTGTATAGCGGGTTTGCGTTATCATTGCTGTATAAAGATAAGCAGAAAAAAAGGCGAAGAAAAAAAAAGACCTAGCGTTGAAGCTAAGTCTTAAATATGTTTAAACGAAGATATAATTACTATCCCTCGATTTTACCGCTGAAAATCTGTTGCTTGTAAATCGCTTTCAATACTTGGAAACGACGTTTAACAGATGGTTTCACAAATGCTTGACGAGCACGTAAGTTCACTAAAGTCTTACTTTTTTCGAATTTCTTCTTGTACTTTTTAAGCGCTTTGTCGATGTTTTCGCAGTCTTTTGAATCAATAATTAACATAATATATACCTCCTCAGGCGTTTTTTAATTGGAGGGCAAAGATAAGCATCTTGCTGAATTATCCAAATTTCTATAAAAATTATATTTGCCCTATTTACAACCCCGTTTGGATATCCTTTCCTTTTAAGGCACCTGATATCGCTTGATCCATTGCTCTTTCGGCAAATGGCCTTGTGATATCGTTTAATTCCTCGGTTTTGGTTTGTATTAAGTGCTTGTCTTCCATAGTAATAGCCAATTGCAATGCTTGCATGGCATTAGCGGATGCTGTCAATTCTTCCTTGGTTAAAATGGATGCATTCTTTGCCATAAATTTTTCAGTCACCGATAACATTTGTTCTGCTTCGGTACGCGCTTCAACCAAGGCTCTAGTGGCAATATCTTCTTTCGCATGCGTAATGCTATCCATTAATCTTTGTTCAACCTCCTCATCGGTTAATCCGTATTGAGGTTTAATGTCAATGCTTTGTGCAACGCCACTTCTTAGTTCTTTGGCACTTACTTGTAAAATGCCATCCGCATTTATTAAAAAACTCACATCCACTTTGGGAAGTCCTGCAGGCATTGCTGGAATTCCTGTTAAAGTAAATTCACCCAACTTGCGATTGTCTTTTACCAAATCACGCTCCCCTTGGTATACCGCAATTTGAATACCTGATTGACCATCTTTTTGCGTAGTATATTGTCTTCCAGCTTTAGTAGGTATTTTAGAATTTCTTGGAAGTAAAACATCCATCAAACCACCCATGGTTTCAATGCCTAAACTCAATGGAGTAATATCCAATAACAACATGGACTGATTGTTTCCCGCTAAAATATCTGCTTGCACAGCGGCACCTAATGCAACTACTTCATCCGGATTAACACTATCGTTTACTTCTTGATTAAAAAATTGAGCAACCGTTTTCTTAACCAAAGGCACTCTTGTACTTCCACCAACCATCAACACCGTATTAATATCAGCTACTTGCAAACCCGCGTCCTTCATAGCGTTGCGGCAACAATCCATAGTTCTATTTACGATAGGTTGCACTAAGGATTCAAACATTTCTTTCGTAATCGAAATTTTTTCTCCTGCAAATTCAGTCTCAAATAAATCATTATTAGACAAATGAATTTTCGCTTTTTCTGCCGCCAATCTTAGTTGTTGTTTTAATTCTTTATGTTGATCTAAATTATCGATTGACCATTGCTTCATCCAATATTCGACAATTGCTCTATCTAAATCATCGCCACCTAAATAAGTATCTCCATTGGTACTTAATACTTCAAATATGCCGTTGGCAATTTTTAAGATAGAAATGTCAAAAGTACCACCTCCTAAATCATACACTGCAATTGTTTTTTCTTCATTTGGATGTAAACCCAATCCGTATGCAAGGCTTGCTGCAGTGGGCTCGTTGATAATTCTTAATACATCTAATCCTGCTAATTTTCCTGCATCCCGTGTTGCTTGTCTTTGCGCGTCATTAAAATACGCAGGCACTGTAATAACTGCTTTTGTAACTGGTGTTTTTAAAATATGTTCTGCACGCTTTTTTAATTCTTCTAAAATATATGAACTCAATTCAATCGGCGAATAAAACTTATTGCCTACTTGCACTTTCACTAAGCTTTCGGTATTATCATCAATTACTTTGTACGCGAAAAAATCTTGATGGGTTTGGATATCCTTGTAACTTTTACCCATTAAACGCTTAGCACTAAAAATGGTATTTTTTGGATCAGATTCTAAATATGGTTTAGCGCGCTCTCCTACTTCTACATTTCCATATTCATCAAAATGCACTACACTTGGCACTATACTACTACCATCAAATTCTTTTAAAGCAGTGGGTTGTTTTGTGTCAGGATGAATAATGGCCACTAAACTATTGGTGGTTCCTAAATCAATCCCCACAATCATTTCCGCTTGTTGTAAACTGCCTGTTGCAATATTAATACCGATCTTAGCCATTCAAAAAATTTTACAAATGTACATTTACCCCAAGGATTAAGGGTTGCGAATTAAGGAATGATTTAAGCTCCTGTTCGCACGAGTATTGTTTTAGAAAAAGTATCGTGTAGCGGTTTTTCATTCCAAGCCAATCCAAACATGGTCACTAAAATTGTACGAAAGGTTGCGCGTATAAAAAACTGAATAAGATTCGGTCGTATTCCATTTGTGGAAATCACTTTTGTTTTTGTAATCATTTTTGCAGGTGTTTGACAAAAGATCCACTCAAACAAAAATGTATATACCCAAGTTGTAGCAAAGAAAAAATATCCATACCTAAATGGCTTATAATGCCAATAAAACACATAAAAATTGTACCATTTGTAGATAAAGAAACTAAGTATACAGATAAAAATGGTGTCTAAAAAAAAGTGCATTATCCTGGTTCCTTCACCAATTGTTGGGGTTGTTGCGTTCATGATGCAAAAATATTGCTTTTTAGTAGTTAAATTTGCCGAAATCATTACAATATGACATTAGTTCAAGAACTACGCTGGAGAGGTATGATTCAAGATATTATGCCGGGCACTGAGGAATTATTAGAAAAAGAGATGGTATCGGGATATATAGGCTTTGACCCTACTTCGGATAGTTTACATATTGGAAGCTTGGTGCCGATTTTATTATTGGTGCATTTACAAAGAGCAGGTCATAAGCCATTCGCTTTAGTGGGAGGCGCAACTGGTATGGTGGGTGATCCTAGTGGAAAAAGCGAAGAAAGAAATTTATTAAGTGAAGAAACCTTAGCCTTTAATATAGCAGGTGTAAAAAAACAATTGTCTCATTTTTTAGATTTTAATAGTGGTGTAAAAAATGCAGCCGAATTAGTGAACAACTATGATTGGTTTAAAGATTTTAGCTTCTTACATTTTATTAGAGATGTAGGTAAACACATTACAGTGAACTACATGATGGCAAAGGATAGTGTAAAGAAAAGAATTGAAGGAGATACGGGAATGAGCTTTACAGAATTTACTTACCAATTGGTGCAGGGGTATGATTTTTATTGGTTGTATGAAAATAAAAACTGTAAACTTCAAATGGGCGGAAGTGACCAATGGGGCAATATTACAACAGGAACAGAAATTATTCGTCGTAAAACAGGAGGAGAAGCATTTGCATTTACTTGTCCTTTAATTACAAAGGCTGATGGGGGCAAATTTGGTAAAACAGAAAAAGGAAATGTTTGGTTAGATGCTAAAAAAACATCCCCCTATCAGTTTTATCAGTTCTGGTTAAATGCAAGTGATGAAGACGCAACTAAGTGGATTAAAATATTTACTTTATTAGATCCTACAACCATTGATGCATTAATTGCAGAACATGCCAACGCTCCACAATTAAGAACCTTACAAAAAGCATTGGCTGCAGAGTTAACTAAATTTGTACATAGCGAAGAAGATTTAAACTTTGCCATTCGCGCTACAGAAATTTTATTTGGCAACGCCACCACCGAAGTATTACAGTCTTTAAATGAAGGCCAGTTATTACAAGTAATGGAAGGGGTGCCAAGCGTAAATGTTACTTTTGCTCAATTAGAAGAGGGCTATGATTTAGTAAGTTTATTGGCCGATACGCAAATATTTCCAAGCAAAGGAGAGGCCCGCAAAATGTGGCAGGCTGGTGGATTGAGCATTAATAAAGAAAAAATTACTACCGAATTTACCACTGTAACAACCACACAATTATTACAAGGAAAATACATGTTAGTTCAAAAAGGAAAAAAGAATTATTACTTAGTGATTGCATCTTAGTCAACTACTAAATTCAACTTATAAAAAAGGCTCCAATAATTGGAGCCTTTTTTATAATACTATTGTTGAAAATATTATTGTAATGCTTTCCACATTTCAGTAGCCACCAATGCATTTCCTTTCGCGTTTAAGTGTACTCGATCGTTTGTTAAAATCCCCTTCTCCTCATTATTAGGATTGTTAGCAACACTGTATTCATGGAATATTTTTCTTAAATCCACTAAGCCAAGGTTATTTTCGGCTGCATACTTTCTAATCCAGTTACTATACATATTTAAGTCGCCATCCTGAGCATTTGAAAAATCATTGCGCTCACCAATGGCAGCAGGTGTCACCACAATCACTTTAGCACCCTGTGCTTGTATTTTTTTAACTACAGCGTCATAAAATTTTCCAAACTTATCATAATCGGTACCTGTTCCAAAACTGGCTTTATGCCATACATCGTTCACGCCTACCCATATGTAAACAACATCGGGATGTTGTTCTAAAACGTCTTTATCCATGCGTAAAAACAAATCATAAATTTTATTACCTCCAATGCCAGCACCTACAATTTCATATTTATCCGTAAGTCCTTTACTGGCTAAATCTTGTTTAATTAAATCAATATAACCGCCTTTATCTACGCCCATTTGGGTGATAGAATCTCCAAAAAATAAGATCTTTTTCTTCTTTTCTCCTCTGAAAGAAAGCAGAAATAGGCATCCAAAAAAAGTAGCTAATAAGAGTAATTTACTAGTCATAAAAGGCATCGTTTAATGTTTATATAATAAATGGCTATATAAGTTAGGACAATTTGAGAATATTGGACCAAAATCACATAAAAATTTGGAAAATTTTACGCCGACCCCTATTTTTGCACTCCATTCTAAGAATGGCATAGGGATTGCCTGATGGTGTAACGGTAGCACAACTGTTTTTGGTGCAGTTTGTCTTGGTTCGAATCCAGGTCAGGCAACCAAAGAAAAGCCTCAACGAAAGTTGGGGCTTTTTTAATG
>CANGIZ010000078.1 GCA_947454025.1 Bacteroidota bacterium
TGGTGGCTCCCCCTTCTGGACTTGAACCAGAGACCCTCTGATTAACAGTCAGATGCTCTAACCAACTGAGCTAAGGAGGAGTGTTCCCTTTAATGGGTGGCAAAAATAATACATTTTGGCAAAGTACAAAAACTTTAAAACAAAGAATTCTTCTTAAAACCGATAAATATGCCTTCTGGACGGGTTTCAACAGGATAAGTTTTTAAAAAATAGCCTTCTCCGGTGGTATTGCGGCCATTTTTCATGTCAAAAGCATACCTATGTAGGGGACAAACTACCTGGCCGAGCGGGTTTATATAGCCCGAAGCCATCCTGCCGCTGGCATGTGGGCATTTTTGAGCAAAAGCATGGTATTGATCGGACCATTTAGCCAAGGTGAATTTTCGGCCCTCCAACTCCATTTCAAGCATGCCATTTTCAGCAAATTCAAGTTCTAATGGAAATTCAGTAATCAATACCCAATGCATGGCCGTAATAATTAAGTAAAGAAAACAGTTTTATATGGATACTTTACCTGGTACATATCCCTCACTTTATGTAAAATCACCGTTCTTAATTCTTCGAT
This sequence comes from Bacteroidota bacterium, assembly GCA_947454025.1. Classification (GTDB taxonomy): domain Bacteria; phylum Bacteroidota; class Bacteroidia; order Chitinophagales; family Chitinophagaceae; genus Sediminibacterium. Next base: position 566 of record CANGIZ010000078.1, read on the forward strand.
ATTTTGTTTTTCAATGGCAGAAACAAAAACACATTGATTATTTGTAATGCCATTCCATCTTTCTTTTAACTCTCTTAAAATATCTTCCTTCACTTCGTCTTCCAACCACTCGTCAAAATATTTTTGCTTATACAAATCCATTTTGTTGAAGATGGTCACCACTGGTTTGTCAAATGCTTTTAATTCTTGCAATGTTTTATTTACCACGGCAATTTGATCCTCATATTGTGCATGTGAAATATCAACAACATGCAATAACACATCTGCTTCGCGTACTTCGTCCAATGTACTTTTAAAACTTTCTACTAAATGATGCGGAAGCTTACGAATAAATCCAACGGTATCACTTAATAAAAAGGGTGTGTTTTCAAAAACAACTTTACGTGTAGTAGTATCTAAAGTTGCAAATAATTTATTCTCTGCAAACACATCACTCTTACTCATTAAATTCATAATGGTACTCTTACCCACATTGGTGTAACCCACTAGGGCAACACGTATAAACTCACCGCGCTCCTTACGTTGTGTGAAAGATTGTTTATCGATTTCTTCTAATCTTTTTCTTAATAAAGAGATTTTATCTTTCACAATACGACGGTCGGTTTCAATTTCAGTTTCACCCGGACCTCTTGAACCAATACCCGCACCTTGTCGTTCCAAGTGTGTCCACATACCTTTTAAGCGAGGTAAAATATACTGGTATTGTGCTAACTCCACTTGTACTTTTGCTTGCGCGGTTCTTGCACGTGCTGCGAAAATATCTAAGATTAAATCGCTTCGGTCAATCACTCGACACTTAACCTCTTTTTCAATATTTGCAATTTGAGAACCTGTTAATTCATCGTCAAAAATTACCATGTCAATATCCTTCGCAGCAACATATTGTTTAATCTCTTCTAATTTTCCTTTACCAACAAATGTTCTACTATCGGGATGTTGCAGTCTTTGCTTAAACATTTTAATAGTAATAGCTCCAGCCGTCTCTGCTAAAAATGCCAATTCATCCAAATATTCATTTACTTGTTCCTCGGTTTGCTCTTTTTGTATCAGCCCTACCAACACGGCTTTCTCTTCTTTTTTTATAATCTGCTTCTTCTCTATCAAAATGAAATGTTTTTACAAAGATAAACTAATCCTTGTGGTAAATAAAAAACCCTCCGTTAAGAGGGTTTTTCAAAATATAATGAGCGTGTTATTATAAACCACTAATTGTTAAGCCAACAGATACTTTATTCATAACAGGACCAAAACCATCTCTCAATACGCCAGTTACTTGGTAGCCCATATCCAATGATAAAATACCATATCCAATACGACCAGTTAATGCTAAATCGGTTGAATTGAAGAAGCGCTTGTCTTCTTGTTTTTCAATATATGTTTTACCATAGATAGATGCGCCTGAAGCTGTTTCGTAGTTTTTAGCTTTTGAATACGCTTTTAACAATGTACCTAATTTCAAGCCAGCTGCTGCTTTCCAAGATTTACCAGGATGTGCAGGATCGCTATAATATCTTAACTCCACTGGAGCTTGTAAATAAATAGTTGTGATTTTTTGCTTTGCAAAATGATTCGCTGTTGAGTCTAAATGCTGAAAAGGCAAGGTATTTGCAGTTGTCTTTAAATTAACATAAGTATGGTCCTCCATAAAAATATTGCTAGTTCCTAAGCCCGCACCAAATGCTACGCTGTAATGTTGGTCCTTTTTAAAAGGCTTATCGTACATAAAGTAAACATTAAAGTGTCTACTAAAACCACCAGTTTTAATACTGTCTGGTCGGCTTGTCCAAGCATCAGAACCAAATTGTAACATTAAATGATCAGAAGCACGTCCAGTAAGATCAAATTTACTATCACCTGTGCTTGTTGTTTGTGCTTGGGCTACAAAACCTAAGAACAAAATAGAAATTGCCGATAAAATTACTTTCTTCATTACGCAAAAATAGCTGAAAAAAAGGGTAGATAACCTTAAAAAAGGTTAAAATATTAGCCTTTTATGATCAAACACTTGGTCAATTTTACTATTTTTGCAGCCTGTCATCGAAAGATGCGGGCCTATAGCTCAGTTGGTTAGAGCACCTGACTCATAATCAGGGGGTCCCAGGATCATGCCCTGGTGGGCCCACAGAGGGAAACTCAACAGTATCAAGGGTTTATGCTATCAAAAGCGTAGACCCTTTTTGTTTGGAGTAAATTCTGGCCAGGTTCTGGCCAAGTTTTGTGATTTTAGAGGGAAAACAGGGGTGAATGGAGGTGAAGGGGTGGAAACTAATTATTCAAAAACTGAATTACATTGTCTCTAATCATTGGAGTATCCCATAATTTAAAACAAGCAGTATGACCCGATTCGTCGTTTATTTTAACCAATTTAGATTTTTGAAAACCTGCAAAATATATTGAACTAAGTGGATTAACTACTCTGTCTTGTTCGTTAACAATGATCAAAAATTTTGCTTTTACTTTCTCGGCAGCAATTGCTAGAGAACCATTATACTCCTTTGCAATATCAACTTGCTTCCATGCATTTAATTGAGTATAAAAATTATTCCACTCCGCTGGCTTTGTCATTTCTAAGTTTTGTTTCCAGATATTAAAACTATCTCTTGACATTGACTTTGATTTTTCTGAAGCCGTTGTAAGTATATACTCAAAGAACATTGAAGCAGCAGCAATATTTGAATTATTACCCATTTGAAATTCCTTATCACTTTCAATTATTTTAGATAATATGTTTAATCCAATTAAATCATGACTATATAATTGAGGCGTACCTACTATTGAAATTACTTTACCCATCATCTCAGGATAGCTAATTGACCATTGAAATGCCTGCATTCCTCCCATCGAAATACCTATAACTGCATTCAATTTTTGCAAGCCTAAATTATTTGTAAGTAAGCTATGTTCAGCTTCGACCATGTCATTTATAGTATACTTGGGGAATAAATTACCGGGTTGTTCTTTACTATTGGAAGGTGATGAAGAAACTCCATCTCCAAAAGCATCTACTAATATCAAACAATATTTAGTTGTGTCAATTGTTTTAAATAAACCTGGAATCCATGTTATAATCTGTCTTGTAGTTCCTTGAAACCAAGTCGGAAATAAGATAGCATTTGTCTTTTCACTATTTAATGCTCCAAAGACCCTATAACCAATTTTACAATTAATTATTTCCTGTCCAGATTGTAATTTAAAATTTCCTAGTTCTGCAAATTTCAAAGTGGCAGGGCCAGATATGCTTTTTGATTGTTGTGCACTTGTATGTATTGATAAAATAGCAAAAAAAGCAATAAAGAAAAATAATATAAATCGATTCATAATAAATGCTGCAAGGGGTTAATAATTACTTGGTGGAAGCTGGCATATCAGAGTTAAACAAATCTCTATATAATTTCCACGCACCGTCTTCTTTTTTCCATAAAACAAGGTATTTACCTTTATCTACTAATGTACCGCCTTTAACATAAACTTCAAGTGTACCTTCTTCTGTGATAAAATTTTCATCTCCCCAAATTTCAATAGTTTTTAATCTAATTTCGGAAACACCTGCTGATAAGGTTTGATGGCACATTGTTTGAATTGCTTTTCTTCCAACTATGGCAGGTTGATTAGGTGCCATGTAGTGAGCATCTATCGTATACGAATTTTTTGCAAACCCAACTGAGTCACCTGTACTAATGTATTTTTCAAAATTTCGGTTAGCTACTTCTATTTCTTTTTTTGCAGCTGTTAGGTCAAAAGTTGGCTTTGTTTCAGTTTTGCTATTACACGCAAACATTAAACCAGTGGATAATAATGTAAAAATTAGCGTTTTTCTCATTTAGTTAAATTTTTAAAATCTAAATTAGATAAATAACCTGTTTTCATTGACAAAAAGTCCATTTAATATGTTCCAAAATACTATATGGGAACATATTAACTGTAAATCGTCAGCATAAAGTGGACAAAATATAGTCTAAATTAGTAGAGTGTTTCCATCATTAACAATTAAACCAAAAATGACATGGAACAGAAGCCAAAACAATCTACAGAGAACTTCATTAAAGAGATCCGTCGTAAGACAAGGAGATGTAGTTCTATGGATATTTTATTAGCTGAATCCTATATATTGGACAATTACAATTACTTAGTTTACTTGAATTAATTGTATTATTTCTTTTCCCATAGGTCTTCAAATGAACCCTTCTTAAATTGGTCAAACTCTTCCATCAAGTGAAAAGGTTCATAAACAATTGACTTCCATTTACCCCTTGTGAATTTAAATAAATATGTCATGTCTTCTTCTATATTCTCTTTATCATTATTTATTGAAACAAGCAAGCGATCTCTACTTTTAAAAACTATAGGTATATCAAAAGCGTCTGACTCCTTCAATCTTTTTAATATTGATTCTTTATTCAATTCAAAAAAAGAAGGATCTTCTCTTGGAAGAATAAACATCCCAACTATTCTTTCAAATTTATCTGGGTTGTATCTATATAGAATCCAGTAGTTATCTAAACTCTCTATTTCAACTTCTTCGTCAACGCAAGTACAAAACTTTATTTTGTCTGAAACTATACACATATGTAATTAATTATTTTCGTCATCTTCGGAGTAATATTCTTCTAAAAGCTTCTTAGCCTCATCCGAACCCATTTTAAGGGCTGTATATAAGTCATCCTCTCCCAAATCATCATCATACTCATTATCATTAAACATGTATATTTTAGCTCTTGCAATAAAATAGTCTGCATCCTTTGGATTTAGTCTTATTGCCTTATTAATATCCTTTAATGCATTATCGAAATCCTTTTTAAAGTATTTTAACTTGGCTATAAAATAGAAAGGTCTATCGTCTAGTGAATCTAAAATAACACACTTATTAAAGTACTTTAAGGCTGAATCTGGCTGATCCATATAATAATGTGTTATAGATTTATAATAAACCCCATCAAACTTCGTGGAATCTAACATAACAGCATAATTCATGTCTTTCTGGGACAGATCTGTTGAATCTAATGCCCACAACATTCGTCCTCTATTTATTCTGGTTTCATAACTATTAGGCTTAAGGATTAAACTACTATCATAGTCTTTCATACATCCAATTGTATCCTTTAAGTATTTTCTAGCATCCCCTCTTTGACTATAGGCATCACCGTCATTAGGAACTAGTGAGATGTATTTTGTAAAATCTATTACAGCCCCTTCATTATCATCAA
>CANGIZ010000079.1 GCA_947454025.1 Bacteroidota bacterium
GATTTGCTTAAAAAAGCAGTTCCGTTACTCATGTCTTTAAAAACTACAAAGCGATAAGCTTCTGGGTGGATACCTTGTTTCATTATTATGAATTTTTAAGGAAGCACGGTTTTTGCCGTACAATTATTGAATAGGTTGCAAAACTAGGCAAAAATGCCCTTTTTGCCAAATTTTTAAGGAATGGGAGCCTATATTAGGACTTCATATTGATATACTGCAAGGGAACTCCAAAATTCTCAGTTCTACAAGCAGCTATAACTTCTTGTAAATCATCAATTTTCTTACCAGTAACACGAATAATATCGTCCATAATAGCCGTTTGTACTTTTAGGCCTTTGTCCTTTATGAATTTTACTATTTTCTTAGCGTCCTCTTGTTTTAAACCATTTCGAACTGGAACATCTTTTTTAAAGATTTTACCACTTGGTTGTGGCTCTTTCGACAAATCAAATGCATTCGCATCAATGCCTTGTTTGATAGACCTGCTCAAAAGTACATCTTCGATTTGTTGCACTTTCATTTCAGAATCTGATTCTAATTTAATTAAATAGTCTTTTTTATTTAAGTCAATAACCACGTGAATCCCTTTAAAATCAAAGCGATTGGTGATTTCTTTTTTAACTACATTCACTGCATTGTCTAATGTTTGAATGTCAACGCTACTAGCGATATCAAAGGATGGCATATAAAATTGTTTAAGCTTTAGTAAAAGATTTTGGAAACCATTTTTTGGAAAAAATCAAAAATACAATTCCCAACAAAATTAAGATAGTTGAGATTAATTCTGCCTGAGTTGGCTCAAATGGTAATGAATGTATACGATTATTGACCCTAATTTTTTCAATCAAAAAGCGCTCCCCACCTGCAAAAATTAAATAGATTCCAACCAAAATACCCGGCTGGGTAATTTTCTTACGAAATAGCCACATGATCCCAAATAAAATGAAAGTGCCAATTATTTCATAAAGTGCTGTAGGATAAACAGTTACAGGCAGTTGATTACAATAATTCCCAATACAACCAGGGATGGCTACCCCTTCATTCACTACATTGTGTGGGTAAGTATAGGCCCACATCCAATCAGGCAACCAAGTAAAAGGCTTTGGGTTAAAATTGGGAATTCCCCAGTCGCCATCACCACTCATTTGACAACCAATTCTTCCTGCAGCATATGCAAATAACATGGTTGGTGCCATTGCATCCGCAAAATGAATTACACGAATATTAAACTTACGTATATAAATAATAATAGCAATAGTTGCAACAATCAATCCTCCATAAAAAGTTAAACCACTAAAAGAAATTAAAGCACCAATAGGATCTTTTGCAAAATCATCTAAGTTCTCAAGGTTGTGAAATATTTTAGCTCCGATAAAACCCCATAAAGCTGCTTGTAATACAATATCACCTACACGATCGTGTGGCCAAACCATATATGCCTTGGTTTCGGGCTGCGCTAACTTTACTTTGTCTTTTTCTTTCCACTTTAAAAAAGTCATTAACAAGGCAACCAAAATACCGGCACCTATACTTCCTTGTGAGGACAAAATAAAAGCTTGTGTATTGTTCAACGCATTCTCAATTAGGAAGGCGCCGATAATTTTAAAACCAAATAGAAAACCAAACACGAAGCTCGTGATTAATTCACTTATTGAAGCAGGTGCACCTACTGTGTATTTTTCTTCCATTGGCTCAAATTCACCAAGTGATTCCTTGCGTTTTAGTTCACTATACAATACATAGCCAGATGCCACGAAAGCCAATGCCACAAAGAATCCGAAGGAATTAACCAACTTCAATGCGTTTAATTTAAGCCCCAATAAATCCTGTACTAAATAATATAAATTAGGATACATATTTTTAATTGAATTGCGTCATGCAATGTTACTTAGAATTATTCATTTATAGTTAAAAAAAAGGCCACACTAGAAAGTGCGGCCGTATTTTACTAACCCATCTAAAAACAAAACCATTTATTATCTTTTATTAATTACAATGTTGGTTAAACAATGAAATTAAATGTTGTGCGATCACTTGAGCCGGAGTTCCTTCAATATGATGTCTTTCCACCATGCTTACCAATTCTCCATTTTTAAATAGCGCAATTGCTGGTGAAGATGGAGGATAAGGTAAGTGATATTCTCTTACTTTATTCACCGCTTCTAAATCATAACCTGCAAAGCTAGTTGTGATTCTATCTGGTTTCACTGTCGCATTAGCAACCGCCATTAAAACTCCTGGGCGACATGCTCCTGCTGAACAACCACAAACAGAATTAATTACAACTAAAGTAGTTCCCTCATTTTTAATCGCGCTCTCTACTTCTGATGCTGTAGTTAAATCTTCAAATCCATTATCAACTAATTCAGCTTTCATTGGTAATACTATCTCTACTGGGTACATATCTTCTGCTATTTGTACCAAAATTAGGTATTTTCAAAATGCCTTACAAATTTGTTTTCACGCCATTTTGGCAATTTTATACATATATTTTTGTGTTATATCGGCCTAATTGGCATTAAAAAAGGCCTTAACATGAAATTAAGGCCTTTAACGAACTCGGTAGTAACTGTTTATCGCAGGTACCCCAATATCTTTAACATGGATTGAGCCGATTGCTCTTTCGCATATACCCAGTCCACCAACTTTCCAGTTTTAGGATCCTTTTCTACAATCACATGCTTAGGTGAAGGAATCAAGCAGTGCTTAATACCACCATATCCACTAATTTGATCCTGATAAGCACCTGTATGGAAGAACCCTACATACAATGGCTCACTATTTTGTTCGGCTTTCGCTTCTTTTTCGTCATCCTTTAATTTCGGTAAGAACACCTCGTTGATATGTTCTTCAGAATCATAATAGTCGTGACTATCACAAGTAATCCCTCCTAAAACCACACGCTGATAATCATTCTCCCATTTATTTACCGGGAGCATTAAAAACTTTTCACCAATACCCCAAGTATCTGGTAGCGTTGTGATGAAAGAAGAATCAATCATATACCAGCACTCTCTATCGTTTTGTTTTTTCTCGGCCAATACTTTGTAAATATGTGCCATACTCTCTCCTACTGTGTAACTACCAAATTCAGTATAGATATTAGGCATGGGCACTTTTGCTTTTTTACAAGCCTTTTTAATATTGGAAACAATTTCATTGATCATGAAGTTGTAATCATATTCAAAACCTAAAGAATGCTTGATCGGAAATCCACCGCCAATATTAATTGAATCTAATTCAGGACAGATTTTCTTTAACTGACAATATAAGTTAATGATCTTGTTTAATTCAGACCAGTAATAGATATCGTCTTTAATGCCTTTGTTCAAGAAAATATGCAACATCTTTAATTGAAACTTATCCTCGTAGCCTTCAATTTCGTCTACATAAAATTCTAAAATATCTTTTGCACGAATACCTAAGCGAGAAGTATAGAAAGGAAAACTAGGCTCTTCCTCCGCAGCTACACGAATACCCACTTTAAATGGTTGCTTTGCGTTACGCTTATAAAATTGTAATTCTTCCACATTATCTAAAACAGGAATTACATTTTTAAAACCAGTATTAATTAATTTAGTAATTCTACTTGTATATGTTTTTTGTTTAAACCCGTTGCAGATAATAAATATATCCTTGTTTATTTTACGACGCTTATACAATTGATTGATGATTTCAATATCATATGCATAAGATGTTTCCAAATGAACTTGATGTGATAAAGCTTCTTCCACAACAAATGAGAAGTGAGAACTTTTGGTACAGTAACAATAAAAATATTGTCCCTCGTATTTATGTTTCTTAAAAGCATCTTCAAACATTTTTTTCGCTTTGTTAATTTGCATACCAATTTTTGGTAAGTAAGTCAACTTTAATGGCGTACCATGTTTTTCGATAATTGCTTTTAAATCCAAACCATTGAACTCCAAATAACCATTGTCATTTTTATCAAAGCCTTCTTGTGGAAAGTGAAAGGTTTGTTCTACCAGGGAGGTGTAGGTATTGTTCATTTTTTAAGCTGGGTTGTTAGCTGTAATTTTAAGAACACAAAAATAGTTCTTTGAACGGATATTGGGCATAAAAAAACCGCTCCATTTTCAGGAGCGGTAATATGAGGATCAGCAAGTAAGAATCCTTTGGGAAACTACTTAACCGATTGAACTAAAGCTTTGAAAGTAGCTGGCTCGTTCATTGCTAAATCAGCCAATACTTTACGGTTCAAATCAGAACCTTTCTTAGCAAGTAAGTTAATGAATTGGCTATAAGTCAATCCTTCTTCTCTTACTGCTGCGTTAATACGTGCAATCCACAAAGTGCGGTATTCACGCTTCTTTAATTTACGACCAACATATGAGTAAGTTAAACCTTTCTCTAATACGTTTTTGGCAACGGTATATACGTTTTTACGTTTACCATAGAACCCTTTTGCTTGGTCTAATATCTTTTTTCTTCTTGCTCTAGATGCAACGGCATTTTTTGAACGTGGCATAATTAATATTTTTTGAATCTACATCTTCAAGGACTTCGACTCGGTTAATTTAAAATTGTGAAAATGAATTAAAGGAAATAATTCTGAAATGATTCGAGTCTTATCCTTTTAATCTTAATAATCTTAAAACGAAATCTTTGTTTGTAGATCCAACAAGACCTTTTTGTCTCATCGCTCTTTTACGCTTTGTTGATTTCTTTGTAAGGATGTGTCTTTTGAACGCTTTTTGGAAAGTGATTTCACCTGTTCCAGTAACTTTAAAACGCTTCTTTGCGCTTGAGTTAGTTTTTACTTTTGGCATTATTATAATCTTATCGATTACTCCCTACTGGCGGTCTTGCACGGGCGAGACACTTGTTGAGCCTTGTGGGAAATGGATGGCGAAGGTAGTATATATGGAGAATATAGACAAGAAAAAAGCCCTCAAATTGAGGGCTTTTGACAAAAATTCTATTGAAAATCAGCATTTTAGCTGATTAAACTTTAAATGACTAAGCGGTTGGCTTCTTTTTACCCCCTGCTTTTGGTTGGAAAATGGCAAACATTCTCTTTCCTTCTAACTTAGGCATGCTTTCCAAAGTACCTGCTTCGGCTAATCTTTCAGCAAATTTCAACAAAAGCAATTGACCACGATCTTGGAACATGATAGCACGACCTTTAAATTGTACGTAGGCTTTTACCTTATTTCCATCTTGTAAGAACTTTTCAGCATGTTTTGCTTTAAAGTCAAAGTCATGATCGTCAGTACCAGGCGTAAAACGAATCTCTTTAATTTCAGATTGTTTAGAGTTGGCTTTCATCTCTTTTTCCTTACGTTTTTTCTCGTAAAGAAACTTTTTGTAATCGATTACTTTACATACTGGAGGATTGGCTGTTGGAGAGATCTCCACCAAGTCCAAACCTTGATCAGCAGCTATTTTCAGCGCTTCCTGTGTGTTGTAAACTCCTACGGTGATATTGTCACCAACCAAACGTATTTCAGGTACTCTAATACGATCATTAATACGATGC
>CANGIZ010000080.1 GCA_947454025.1 Bacteroidota bacterium
ATTGACGCGATGATTCCAATTGGTCGTGGACAACGTGAGTTGGTAATTGGTGACCGTCAAACTGGTAAAACTGCCATTTGTGTGGATACCATTATCAATCAAAAAGAATTCTACGATGCAGGTCAACCTGTTTATTGTATTTATGTTGCGATTGGTCAAAAAGCATCTACTATTGCCGGTGTGATGAAAACATTAGAGGATAATGGTGCAATGGCTTATACAACAATCGTAGCAGCTTCTGCAGCGGATCCAGCTCCTCAACAATTCTACGCTCCTTTTGCGGGTGCAGCGGTAGGTGAGTTCTTCCGTGATTGTGGTAAACCAGCATTAATTGTATTTGATGACTTATCAAAACAAGCGGTAGCTTACCGTGAGGTTTCATTGTTATTACGTCGTCCGCCAGGTCGTGAGGCTTATCCAGGTGACGTATTCTACTTACATAGCCGTTTATTAGAGCGTGCTGCGAAAGTAATTGCAAACGATGAGATTGCTAAAAACATGAACGATTTACCAGCTTCCATTAAGCATTTAGTGAAAGGTGGTGGTTCATTAACAGCATTGCCAATTATTGAAACACAAGCAGGTGACGTATCTGCTTATATTCCTACCAACGTAATCTCAATTACCGACGGACAAATTTTCTTGGAAGGTAACTTGTTCAACGCAGGTATCCGTCCAGCGATTAACGTAGGTATTTCTGTAAGCCGTGTGGGTGGTAACGCACAGATCAAGTCAATGAAAAAAGTATCTGGTACTTTAAAATTAGACCAAGCCTTATACCGTGAGTTGGAAGCCTTCTCTAAGTTTGGTGGTGACTTGGATCCAGCTACTAAAAATGTAATTGACAAAGGTGCAAGAAACGTGGAAATCTTAAAGCAAGCTCAATACACTCCGTTCACAGTGGAAAAACAAGTAGCCATTATTTACTTGGGTACACAAGGTTTGTTAAAAGAAGTAGCTGTTAATAAGGTAAAAGCGTTTGAAGATCATTTCTTATTAGAGATGAGCAACAAATTACCAAACATCTTAGCTGAATTCAAAAAAGGTAATTTACCTGAAGACGGATTAAAGCAAATGGTGGATTTGGCAAATAGCATTATCCCTCAGTACAAATAGTACTATTTAATATTTGAGAAAAACCCTGAACTTAGTTCGGGGTTTTTTGTTATTAGGATATGCCTGTAATTCAAGTACATCAGCTATCCAAGCATTTTGGGACACTCAAAGCAGTGAACCAGTTGAGTTTCAATGTAAATGAAGGAGAAGTGTTTGGTTTTTTAGGTCAGAATGGATCGGGGAAAAGTACTACCATTCGAATGTTGCTTTCCTTAATTCATCCTACAAGCGGCCATATTGAACTTTTCGGCAAGTCCTTACAAACCCATCGTACACAAATTTTGGAGGAAATTGGTGCTATCATTGAACGCCCCGATTTGTACCCTTATTTAACTGCACAAGAGCACTTACAATTATTTGCTAAACTACGTAGCAAAAAAATAGGCAAAGAGGATATTCGCAATACATTACAAAAAGTGGGCTTAATAGATCGTTCTAAAGACAAAGTGCAAACCTTTTCTTTAGGTATGAAGCAAAGATTGGGCATTGCAATTGCCCTTGTGCATAATCCATCTCTTATTATTTTAGATGAACCTACCAATGGTTTAGATCCACAGGGCATTACTGATATTAGAAATTTAATTCAATATTTAGCAAAGGAAGAAGGAAAGACCATTTTGGTATCCTCCCATTTGCTATCAGAAATTGAGCAAATGGCAACCCAAATTATGATTATTCATAAAGGAGAAAAAGTTGCAGAAGGGCCTATACAAAAACTATTAGATCCTAATAAAATGATCGTTCATATTAAAACAACAAACGACGCACATACGGTTCAAGTGATTTTGTCGGGTAGTTTTAGTAATTATTTAATGCAAAGAACTGATGGCATTTATTTGTCGATCCCTACTTATGAAATACCGTTGTTAAATCAGTCTTTAGTAAATGCTGGCGTAGGTTTAATAGGGCTTGAGTCCCGAAATGCACTAGAAGATTATTTTTTACAAGTCACTTCAAATTCAAATTAATGAAGGCAATTATTTCCATTGAATTGTATAAAATATTTAGACGCCCAAGAACCTATATTGCTTTTGGGGCGATTGCCGCATTGATAATGGTGATACAATTGGGATTAAAAATGGATGGTCAATCCTATGCAGGTTTTTTGATGAAGGACATTAATGATACTTTAACGGTAGATGGGAAAGTATTAAATGGGTATTTAATTTGTTATATCCTTTTACAATTGTTATTGGTACATGTGCCTTTGTTGGTTGCTTTAATTGCAGCAGATATGATTTCGGGTGAAGCCAATTTAGGCACTTTGCGATTGTTATTCACGACACCGTATAGCCGCAGTCAGTGGGTGTTAGGTAAGTTCATTGCAGCAAGTATTTATACGATTGTGTTGTTAATTTGGCTAGCATTTTTAGCCTTATTTGTAAGTATGTGGATTTTTGGAACAGACGATTTATTCTTAATGAAGTCTAACTATGTAGTGTTGATACAAGAGCATGATGTTTTATGGCGCTATGTGGGTGCATTTGTATTTGCAAGTTTTTCGTTACTAACAGTTACGTCTTTAGGATTTTTAATGTCTAGCTTGGCGAATAATTCAATTGGTCCCATTGTGGGCACCATGAGTGCGATTGTTTTTTTTACAATTTTAAGTACTTTGAATATTCCATTGTTCTCTGTAATTAAACCTTATTTGTTTACTACGCACATGAACAATTGGAAAGAATTTTTTGATATTAAAGTGAATGAAAATAACGAAGCAGTTTTCGGCACCATTTTGAATCTGGCTAAAATTAAAACTTCGTTGATTGTGTTAACGCTCCACATAATACTGTTTGTAACAGCTTCGGTTTTTATTACAAAGCGAAAAGATATTTTAAGTTAGACTATGAAAAAATTGTTCTCCTATATAGGTATTGTAGTTATTGTGCTTAGCGTTCAGGATGTGAATGCGCAGGTAGACCCATTAATAGAAAAAGTGAGTCAGAAATTAGCGCTTGTAAATGATTATGTGGCAGAAGGAGTGATGAAAACCGACGTATCCTTTATTAAAGCAAGCTTGGGTAAAGTAAAAGTATATTTTAAAAAGCCCAATTTGTTAAAAGTAAAAAAGGAAGGAGGTATTTCATTATTACCAAAAGGTGGGGTATCGGTAACTATTAATTCTTTATTAAACACAAAGCAATACATCGCATTACCTGCAGGTACACAAAGTTATGAAGGTAAAACCTTAACAGTGATTAAGTTGGTGCCTACCGATGAAAAACTTGACTGGGTTATTTCAACTTTATGGATTGACCCTACCGATGCATTGGTGTATAAAACATTTACTACGACCAAGGAAAATGGTAGTTATGAAATTACCATGGAATACGGGCAATACGCATCCTATGGATTGCCAAGTAAAATCATTTTTGGATTCAATACAAAGGACTACAAGCTACCCAATGGCATTACCCTTGAATTTGGAGATGAGGACCCCGTATCCAAGCAAAAAGCCTTAAAGAATAAGAAAGGGAAAATTGAAATTAAGTATACAAATTATACCATTAATAAAGGGGTTTCCAATACTATGTTTTAAATTGCGTTATGCGTTTGGGCTTCACAATATTACTAATACTTAATGTCTGCTTTTCTCAAGCGCAGACCACAAATTTTGAAACCGTATTATACGAATCGGTGTCTCAATTTAATCATATTGAAAATAACGATCAATATCAACCAGTACTAAATCAATTTGTAGCTTTAACGAAAGCCTACCCTAAAGAGTGGTTGCCTTATTATTATGCAGCCGTATTGCAAACAAAAATTGCCTTATTGCAAAAAGAGGAATCAGATCATTTAGTGGATGCTGCAATTGCATGGATTAATAAATGCAAACAAATTCAACTGAATGACGAAGTGCTTTGTGCAGAGAGTTTTGCGTATACAGTAAAAATGTCGGTGCATCCAACTTGGAGATGGTTCAGCTATCAGGAGAAAATTAAAACACCATTGGCACTTGCTAAAAAATTAAATCCCAATAACCCTAGAATTTATGTGTTACAAGCCAATTTGCAATACCATTTGCCAGTAGCATTTGGTGGGGGGTGTAATAAAGCCATTCCAATTGCCAAACAGGCCGAAAAATTACTTGTTCAGGAAAAAGGGAAGTGGAAATGTTTGCCAAGCTGGGGCTATAGCTCAATTAGCGAAATATTACATACTTGTAAGTTCTAATAATTCCCCTCAATTCTTTCATCAACTGCATTTGCCAACATACGTGCACTGCGTTTTTTTAATGGATTTAAGCGCATATCTCTATAACCTTGACGTGCATATATTATGCGAACACATTCAAAAATGGCGGCCGTAAACGAAGCTGCATCAGCCTTGTTTTTTCCAGCAATGTCAAATGCAGTACCATGGTCGGGACTCGTTCTTACAATTGGCAATCCTGCAGTAAAATTTACACCTTCGCCAAATGCCAATGATTTAAATGGAATCAATCCTTGATCATGGTACATGGCTAAAACACCATCAAATTTTTCGTGTGCACCTCTTGCAAAAAATGCATCCGCAGAATAGGGGCCAAATGCCAACATTTGATTTTTACTTTCTTTAACCGCTGGTCGGATAATTTCAATTTCTTCTTTACCAATTAACCCCTCATCTCCAGCATGTGGATTTAATGCTAACACAGCAATGCGCGGCTTATCAATTCCAAAATCTTTTTGTAAACTACTATTCAAAATTTGTAGCTTCTGTTTGATTTTATCTTTCGTAATGTGTTTAGCAATATCTTGAACTGTTACATGCTCTGTAACCAATGCCATTCTTAAATTTTCGGCAACCAATAACATTAGGTTTTCTGTATTCCCAAATGCATGTAGTAAATAAGGGGTATGTCCGCTAAAATTAAATTCAGGGGACTGTATATTCTTTTTATGAATGGGAGCAGTAACTAATCCATCAATTTTATTTTCCTTTAATGCGGCAACTGCTTGCTGTAAGGAAATGAATGCATATTTTCCTCCCTCCTCGGTTAATTCTCCAGGCGTAATATTTACATCCTCTTCCCAGCTGTGTATTAAGTTTACTTGTTTGGGGTTGATTTTAGACAAATCAGGTATGGAGCTGAAGTTTAAAGGAAATTCAGGGCTCAACTTTTTGTAAAAATTCAAGCTTTTGTTACTTGCAAAAATCACAGGCACCATAAAGTCCAACACACGGCTATCTGATAGAGATTTAATGATTAATTCCATGCCAACGCCGTTTAAATCGCCACAGCTAAAGCCTATAATTGGTTTTTTGATGTCCTGGTTCATATCCATTTGATTAGGCTGTAAAAGTACGCACAAAAACCTAACTTTGCTTCATGCAGTACACGCTAA
>CANGIZ010000081.1 GCA_947454025.1 Bacteroidota bacterium
GTAATATAACGGCTAGTTCCAGCCATGCCAGAAGTCTTATGCTCTGTGCATTCTAATATTACTTGAACTCTGTTTCCTTTACGTGCCATGATGGTATATTATTATACTTAATTACTTAAATTACTTAGATTTTTTCGCCAGCTGCTCTTAATTCTTTAACAACTGCACCTAAACCATTTTTATTAATAGTTCTTAAAGCATCAGTAGATACTTTTAAAGTGATCCAACGATCTTCTTCTGCATAAAAGAAACGCTTCTTTTGCAAGTTAGGAAGAAAACGACGCTTTGTTTTGATATTAGAATGCGATACGCTGTTTCCAGTCATCGGCTTCTTTCCTGTTATCTGACATACTCTAGCCATGAGAAATAATTTTTTACGGACGGCAAAGGTAACTAAATATCCCTTACTATCCCATTTTTTTTAAGTTTTTTTATTCTAAACGCTTAAAAAGGTTCAAATATTGCTAAAACCTTGAAAATCTTAGCCTTATATTTTCCAAATAAGCTCCTATGCGTACATTTCAGCCCTTAGTTCTTGTACTCTTTTGTCTTCCATATACTCGTCAAAGGTCATTAATCGGTCAATGATTCCTTTTGGAGTCAATTCAATCACTCTGTTTGCTACAGTTTGCATGAAAGTATGGTCATGAGATGTCATTAAAACAATGCCTGGGTAGTTTTGACAGCCTTCGTTAAAGCTTTGGATACTTTCCAAGTCCAAATGGTTCGTTGGTTGGTCTAATACCACCACATTCGGATTTTGAAGCATCATTTTACTCACCATACAACGTACTTTTTCACCTCCACTTAATACATCGGTCTTTTTCATCACATCGTCACCACTAAATAACATCTTACCCAAGAAACCTCTAATAAATGGCTCATCGGCATCCGTTACATGTGCTGGTACAAATTGTCTTAACCAATCCATTAAAGTCAAAGGCTTCACAAATTCTTCGTTATGCTCCATTGGTAAATAAGCCTTTGTGATGGTAGTACCCCATTCATAGGTACCGCTATCTGCTTTACCTGCTTCGTTGATAATTTCAAAGAAGTAAGTTACGGCCAAAGGATCCTTACTTAAAAAAGCAATTTTATCATTTTTACTTACCGAGAAAGTAACATCTTTAAACAACACACGACCATCTACTTGTTTTTGTAAACGATCTACATTTAATATTTGATTCCCTACTTCACGCAATGGCTGAAAGATAATACCAGGGTACTTTCTATTCGATGGTTCTATTTCTTCAATGGTTAATTTCTCTAAGGCTTTTTTACGAGAAGTAGCTTGTTTACTCTTACTCGCATTCGCCGAGAAACGCGCGATGAAATCTAATAATGCTGCTCTTTTTTCTTCGTTCTTTTTATTCTTATCACTCATTTGACGCGCCATTAATTGAGATGACTCATACCAGAATGAATAGTTACCACTAAAGGTTTTTATTTTTGAACGATCCACATCGGATACATGCGTACATACCGTATCCAAAAAGTGACGGTCGTGACTCACAACCAATACAATATTTTCATAGTCGGCTAAGAAATTCTCTAACCAACCAATGGTTTCAATATCCAAACCGTTCGTAGGC
Organism: Bacteroidota bacterium; assembly: GCA_947454025.1. GTDB lineage: Bacteria > Bacteroidota > Bacteroidia > Chitinophagales > Chitinophagaceae > Sediminibacterium. The sequence goes on from CANGIZ010000081.1 coordinate 1,593, forward strand.
TCATCCAGTAACAAAATGTCGGGGTTACCAAACAATGATTGCGCCAATAAAACACGTAATTTAAAATTACTTGGAATGTCTTTCATTAAGGACTGATGCATGTCTTCCTTCACACCTAAATCACTTAATAAACTTGCTGCATTACTTTCGGCTTCGTATCCTCCCATTTCACCAAATTCACCTTCTAACTCTCCTGCTTTAATACCATCTTCCTCGGTAAAATCTTCCTTTGCATATAAAGCATCTTTCGCATGCATTACATCCCACATACGCTTATGCCCTTGTAATACCGTATTCAAAACGGTTTGCTCGTCGAACTCAAATTGGTTTTGTTTTAGGAAAGACATACGCTCACCTGGAGTGATTTCAACCGAACCTTTTGTAGGCTCAATTTCACCACTTAATATTTTTAAGAAAGTAGATTTACCTGCCCCGTTGGCACCAATAATACCATAGCAGTTTCCTTTAGTGAAGCTAATATTCACTTCATCAAATAAAACCCTTTTACCAAAGGACAAAGTAATGTTTCTAGCACTGATCATATATGTACAATAATTTGAGGACGCAAAGTTAAGCAATAAAAGCTTACCAATTGGAACGAGCTGTTGCCGATACTGAAAGATCATCAAAGGCACCTGCCATATACTTATAATGGGCTGTAATGGCAATCATGGCTGCATTGTCGGTACAAAATTCAAAATTAGGTAGGTAAACTTTACACTGGGTCTTTTTACCCAACTCCAAAACCCCAGCCCTTAAACCCGAATTCGCACTCACGCCACCAGCAATACATATTTCACGAATACCGGTTTGTTGAATGGCTTTTTTAAGTTTTCGCATGAGAATTTCAACTATGGTATATTGTACTGATGCGCATAAATCATTTAAATTGGCTTGTATAAAGCCAGGTTCTTGCTTTTGTAAAAAATACAATACACTCGTTTTTAAACCACTAAATGAGTAATTCAAATCGGGTACTTGGGGTTTGGCAAATTCAAAGGCCTTGGGATTACCTTGTTGCGCTAATTTATCTAAAACAGGGCCACCAGGATAAGGCAGGCCAATAATTTTCGAGATTTTATCAAAGGCTTCTCCAGCCGCATCGTCGATGGTTTCACCTAATATAATTAAATTTGCCGGACTATTGCATTGCACGATTTGTGTATGTCCTCCACTAACGGTTAAACACAAAAAAGGAAAGCTAGGTTTGTGTTCATCAATTAAATTAGCCAATACATGTGCTTGCATATGATGCACTGATATCAAGGGTTTGCCGAGTGTTAGCGCTAAAGATTTTGCAAACTGTGCACCTACTAATAAACTTCCAATTAATCCGGGTGCTTGTGTAAAAGCAATAGCATCTAATTGAGCTAATCGTTGTTCATGTGCTAAATTGGGGAATGCAGTTTTTAAAGATTCTTCTACAACCGGCACTATATTTTCCATATGCGCACGACTCGCTAATTCAGGAACAACGCCTCCGAATTTTTCATGTACTAACTGATTTGCAATGTAGTTGGATAAAATTTTTCCGTCTACAATTACGGAAGCAGCCGTCTCATCACAAGACGATTCAATGGCCAATATGGTAATAGATTTTTGAGACACTGCGCGAAGTTAACTACTTTGTTCTAATAGCTTCTACCGGATTCATTTTAGCAGCAATGGAAGCTGGTATAATGCCCGAAATGACCCCTAGAATAATACAAATACTCAATGCTAAGAAAATGATGCTCGGCGCAATGAAAATAGGGAAAGGCAGCACGGCTCCGAGTGCAACAGTAAGCAGCCAAACCAAGAATAGACCGACCAATCCACCGATGATGCATAAAAAAGCACTCTCTAATAGGAATTCATATAAAATCGTACTACTCTTTGCTCCTATTGCTTTTTTCAACCCAATTTGGCTGGTTCTTTCACGTACGGTCACAAACATAATGTTGGCAACACCAAATGCGCCTACTAATAAAGACAAGCCAGCAATGGCCCATCCCCCTTGGTTAATCGCACCAAAAACGCTTTCAATTTGCTCTTTAAATTGAGCTACGTCATTACAAGTAAAATTATCATCCTGGGTAGGACTTAATTTTCGTAATTGACGCATAATGCCATTTAACTCATCCTGTAAAGCCTTGGAAGGTATACCAGGCTTGGCTTGCACCATGATATAAGGATTGTTATTATCTGGATTAAAGATAGATGCATAATAATTGTAGGTAACAATTACTGTTTTATCGTAATCAAAACCTCCAATCATGGAACTACCCTGTTTTTCAATCACCCCGACAATCAATAATTTGCGTCCGCTAAAAGAAACTGCTTTCCCTAATGCTTTTTCGGCTTTACCGTATAATTCTTCGGCAACTTTATTCCCAATGACACAATATGGAACACCACGATTAAAATCGGTCTCATTAAAATAGCGTCCTTTTCCAACGTTAAAGGTTTGAATGGAATTAAAGTCGGTTGTAACTCCATACATATTAACTCCTTTTAATATGTTTTCTTCATAATTGAAAGAAGCACTGGTAGAAACGAAAAATGCTACATTGGAAGCCAAACTAGACTTCTTTTTTAGAAAATCCATCTCACTAATTTTCATGGCTGGGCGTTTCACAAACTTCCACCATGGATAGTCTGGGCCGCCATTGTAATCCCATTTATCTACAAAAATGGTGTTGTTGCCCAAACCTGATAAATCGTTGCCTATCTTGGTTTTTAAGCTATCAATTGTGGCTAAAACGCCAATGATACAAAAGATACCAATGGTGATGCCAAAAAGCGACAAAAAGGTTCTTAATTTGTTCACTTTAAGCTCCTGTAAAGCCATCTTGAAGCTATTCCAAAGTATGCTTAGCACTTTAATCATATAGTAAAAATAGGCCAAATAGACATTATCCCTACATTTTTATGCAAGTGGTCAATAACTTATTTAAATGCACAATTTGTTAAGGTATTTCGCATTGGTACTCAAATTCATAGAACGAATTATAGCTAGTTACAATTTGATCCGTACTTTTGCACAGATTTTAAAATCAATATCTATATGAGTTCCAAAAATATGTTTACCTCCTCGGTGGGGAAAAAATTAGTAATGGCCTTTACTGGAATTTTCTTAATTCTATTCTTGATTGTTCATGCAGGTTTAAATGCTTGTATTTGGGCAATGGATGGTGGCGTCATGTTTAACAGAGCGGCTCATTTTATGGGTGACAATGTTGTGCCAAGAATTTTAGAAGTAGGATTGTTCTTTTTTATTTTCTTACACATTTTACAAGGCTATTTGCTTACGTTACAGAACAAAAGTAAAAGAGCTGTTGGTTATGCAGTAAGTTATTCAAAGGGAAGTAAATGGTATAGCAGAAGCATGGCTATATTAGGTACTATCTTATTAATGTTCTTTGTAATCCACTGGAAACATTTTTGGATACCAAGTAGAATTACAGGTATTGAAGAAGTGACTTTGCCAAATGGTATTCATGTACATAATTTATACGCAGTAATGCAAGATACTTTCCAAAACATTTGGGTAGTTGTATTTTATGTAGTTTCATGTATCTCATTAGCTTATCACTTAGCACATGGTTTTCAAAGTGCCTTTAAAACAATTGGCGTGCACAACAAAAGATACCATGCTATTATAAGCACAATCGGTTATGGCTTTGCCATTATCATTCCTTTGGCTTTTGCAATGATGCCAATTAGCTTTTATTTACATTGGGTAAACTAATCATTGAAAACACAAGAAAAAACATTCTAAACTTTAGATAAAAGATTCAAATATGTTAAACGCAAAAATACCTGCCGGAAACTTAGACGATAAATGGGTAGATTA
>CANGIZ010000082.1 GCA_947454025.1 Bacteroidota bacterium
AGAGCAATTGGTGAAAAAATCAGATGAATCAGCAAAACCTTCAAGCAATTAAAAGCATTTAAAATGGACATAAACAAAATATTAACCGCCGATGTACTAGACCTCATTTTTGAGGGAAGATACAAGGAGTATGGTGCTTATGAGCTAAGAAAAACATACAATGATCGTCTTAAGAAGGCGTTATTTGCAATGGTAGCCATAACTGTACTTTTGGCTGGTGGTGCTATTTGGTCTAACACAAAAAAGAAAGCTAAAACCGAAATTTTGGTTGCGGATGTTTCTTTAGCTGATGTTAATCAAGAAAAGAAAGCGCCACCTCCACCTCCACCTCCTCCGCCAAAGCAAGAGCCACCAAAAGTGGAAATGGCGAAATTTACACCTCCTAAGATCGTAAAAGACGAGGAAGTGAAAAAAGACGATGAGGTAAAAGAAGTTGAAAAACTAGAAGACGTTAAAATCGGTCCTACAGATCAAAAAGGTATCAAAGATGATGGTATCGTTGCTCCGGTTGAACAAAGTACGGGTCCTGCAGCTCCTCCTGATGAAGAGACTGATAAGATCTTTACTGTGGTACAACAACCAGCTGAATTCCCTGGTGGACTTCAAGGTTGGAGTCGTTATCTAGAAAGAACTTTAAATAGAGACTTGCCAGTTGAAAATGGCGCTCCTGCTGGAAAATACGCAGTAACAGTTTCATTCGTTGTAGCAAGAGATGGTTCTATTTCAGACGTAAAAGCTGAAAACAACCCTGGCTATGGTACAGCAGATGAAGCGGTACGTGTAATTACAAGAGGACCAAAATGGAAACCAGCTGTTCAAAATGGACGTAATGTAATTTATCGTCACAGACAAGCAGTTGTATTCATGGTCTCTGAAGATTAGTACAAACTAAATACTTCGACATAATTAAATGGCAGCCCTATAAAGGCTGCCATTTGTTTTTTCGCCCATTTTTTAGTTTATACAATAAGGTTATCTTTGCCACATGCGTGAAAATTTGAGTACTTGGAATGATACGATTGTTGCCCTTGCAACTGCCCCAGGGCTTGGCGCTATCGCTGTAATTCGTTTAAGTGGGCCTAAGGCCATTGAAATTACTGCTTCGGTATTTTCGAAAAAGAGTTTAATGCAGCAACCGTCTCATACAGTTCATTTTGGTAAACTCATAAATGGGAATGAAGTGATTGATGAGGTAGTGGTGAGTATTTATCGTGCACCAAAATCTTATACAGGGGAAGAAGTAGTTGAAATTTCTTGTCATGGTGCGCCATTGATTCAGGATGAAATATTACAGTTAATGATACAAGCAGGTGCACGTATGGCTAAGCCAGGTGAATTTACACAGCGTGCATTTTTGAATGGCAAGTTGGATTTAACACAGGCCGAAGCCGTTGCAGACTTAATTGCAAGTAATACCATTGCGGCTCGTAAATCGGCCTTGCATAATTTAAAAGGAGGCTTTTCAACTGACTTACAATTGATGCGCGAAAAATTAATAAAATTTTCAGCACTGATTGAATTAGAATTAGATTTCTCACAGGAAGATGTTGCCTTTGCGAATAAAAAAGAATTAGAAGTTTTAGTCCAACAATTACAAATTAAAACTCAAGCACTTTTAGATTCCTTTAAGTTGGGAAATGTAATTAAGAATGGGGTACAAGTGGCTATTGTAGGAAAACCCAATGCAGGAAAATCAACACTTTTAAATGCCTTGTTAAATGAGAATAGAGCATTGGTGAGTGAAATTCCAGGTACGACACGTGACACTGTCGAAGAGTATTTAAATATACAAGGCGTTTTATTTAAACTCATCGACACAGCTGGTATTCGTAATACCACGCTGGATAGTATTGAACAAATGGGTATTGAAAAAAGCAAAGAAAAAATTTTAGGAGCAGATTTAGTAATTGCGTTGTTTGATGTGAATGATCAGAGTATTGAACAAGTAAAAAATTGGCAGCATCAAGTGGATGTCGATAAATTAATACTGGTTGGGAATAAAAAAGATTTATTAAAAGATGCTGCTATCTTATCCAACGAATCTTTGAAGGATGTTGTGTTTATCTCGGCAAAAGAAAAAGACAATATAAAACAGCTTGAAAATACATTGTATCAAAAAGTGGCAGGCGAAGGAATACATAAGGAGGGGACGATTATTACCAATGCAAGACATGTAGCTTCCTTAAAAAAATTAGCGATGGCATTAAATGATATTGAAACGGGTCTGCAACACAATGTAACAGGCGACTTACTCGCGTTGGATATACGGCAAGCTTTACATTATTTAGGAACCATTACAGGACAAATTACCAACGAAGATCAATTGGATTTTATTTTTTCTAAATTCTGTATTGGAAAGTAATTCAAATTTTAGATATGATTTCACACTTTGAATCCATTATCGATCAACAAGGATTTGTTATTTTGGATGGGGCACTTGCAACAGAGTTAGAGGCAAGGGGTGCGAATTTAAATCATGCATTGTGGTCTGCTAAATTATTGTCAGAAAATCCATTGCTTATCCAGGAAGTTTATAAAGATTATTTGGAAGTAGGGGCAAATGTGATAGCCACTGCTAGTTACCAAGCCAGCTTTATGGGTTATGAAAATCAAGGCTATACGAAACAAGAAGCAATTCATTTTATGCAGTTGAGTGTAAAGCTTGCAATAGATTCCAGAGAACAATATTTACAAAAACACAAACAGTCAGTTTCAATACATCCATTAATTGCTGCTTCCATTGGTCCTTATGGCGCCGCTTTAGCCGATGGGTCTGAATATCGAGGTTATAATGGAGTCAGTGTGCATGAACTTATGGAGTTTCATAAAGAACGTTTAGCTGTTCTTGCAAATACCGAAGCAGATATTTTAGCCTTTGAAACGATACCATGCATAGACGAAGCAGTTGCCATAAAGCAATTGCTATTGGAGTATCCATTTAAGCAGGCTTGGATTAGCTTTAGTTGTAAAGATGGGATCAGTTTATCTAGCGGGGAACTTTTCGAAGATGCTGTGAAAATATTAAATGATGTCCCACAACTAATTGGGATAGGGGTTAATTGCACAGCACCTGAATATATTTTATCTCTTATTCAAACCGTGAAACCACTCACAAATAAAACAATTCTAGTTTATCCTAATAAAGGGGAAACCTATAATGCTGTAAGTAAAGTGTGGGAGCCAATAGAAGGATGCGGAATTAGTTTTATAGATAATGCAAAAGATTGGCTTGAAGCAGGCGCAAGAGCTATTGGAGGTTGTTGCAGGACTAGCCCAGCAGACATTCAACAATTAAATAGTCTTATTCATACCAAAAACATCATTTAGCTCATTTCAAGAATCGGAATATAGTCGTTTGTAAAATGAATTACATTAGGAAATGATGTAAACTCTGCTGCTGTATGTTCTCCTAAAATCACTACTGCCTGCATACCTGCATTCAAAGCACATTCAACTCCTTTTGGAGTGTCTTCGAAAACAATACATTCATTTGGTTGCAGTGAAAGTTGTGCTGCTCCTTTTAAAAAAGTTTCCGGGTGAGGTTTGCTTTTTTGAACATGGTTTGCACTAACTATAGCACTAAAATAATGTCGAATTTGCATATTGTCAATTACGAAATTAATATTCTCGTCAATTGCTGCAGAGCCAATTCCCATTTTAATGTTCTTAGCAGCCGCTTTTTGTAAAAATGCATCTAATCCGTCTATGAGTTTTAAAAAGGGTTTGAATTCAACTCTGTATAATGCTTCTTTATCGTTACCTAATTTTATTTTTTCTTCCATGCTAAATTTACCAGGAAAAACGCGTTCTAATAGTTCATCATTTTTTCCATAACATTGGTATTTAGTTTCCTCCAAGCTAATTGTACTTCCTAGTGCAACCAATTGTTTATGCCATGCTTCAATATGATAAGGCATATCATTCACCATGGTACCATTCAAATCAAATAAAAATCCTTTTGCGTTAAAAAACATATTTCAATTTTCTAAATGAACTATACAATTACATAGACCCACCTTCTACAAATTTTGCATCTACAGTTAATTCGGTTTGTGTTTTACCACCTTTCATATTGGCCATCATTTGTACAAATGCAAGCTTCCCTAATTCATGTCCACTCGTTTCCACATAACTAATGTGAGGATAATACAAATTGGGAATAAATCCATTGCTAATACAAATAACGCCCATGTCGGAAGGTACTTTTAATTGTAGTTCTTGAATTGTTTTCATTACACCAATTAATATCTCATCGGTCATGCAAAAAACGGTATCTATTTTTTGCGCTTTACTAGCATATTTTTTCATAAACTCTTCGGCCTCTCTTGAACTGTTTGCATTTGCGTAGGTAACATGTGTTTTAGGTGCAAAATTCTGCATGAAATCCTGAAACGCCGATTTTCTTTTTTGTGAAATAGACAAGGCTTCGTCTCCAAATATGGCAAGTACTTTTTTTGCATTTCTTTTAATGATATTTTCTGCAGCTAATATGGCGCAACGTTCATCAGCCATGCGCACTTTTGTAAATCGATTGTCCTTTGGTACGATATCAAAAAACACAACAGGTATTTCACGCTCATTCATTTTTTGATACACTTCTAAATTTTCTGAACTAGATGATAAACAAGCGAACACACCCGACACTCTGTTTTGTCTAAATATTTTTAAATTGCTTAATTCATTTTCGGGATTATGACTGGATTGTAAAATCATTACTGCATATCCATTCTTTCTACTTTCTTCCTCAACAGCTGAAATAAAGCTATCATAGAATAGATTTGAAATTGCAGGTACAATCACGCCTAAGATCTTACTGCTCTGCGTTCTCAATTGAATCGCATAGGCGTTGGGTTCATAATCCAAGCTTTGTGCGAGTGCATTTACTTTTGCCTTTGTAGTAGCCGAAATATCTGGATGATCTTTCAATGCTCTTGATACAGTAGAGATACTTAATTGTAATTGTTGAGCCAATAATTTGAGTGTAGTGTTTGTCATAACGCAATCGATGTCAGCCAAAATTATGAAATCTTTTTCACAAATTTTGTCGCAAACGTTTGATATTTGTTGCATAGCCTTTTATTTGGGTAACTTTAAGGAATAATTAAGCGAAAGCTGAAATAGGGTATAACTACTGATTTCATTGAGCTTTAGCCTATTTTTTGGGCTTAATTTTAATCATATATTAACCGTCGTTAGTTTTTTTGTCAAAAAAGTTAAAAATTATTTAACAAAAAAGAGGTTGAATATCAAAAATGTGTATTTTGTACACGCTTAATAAACCAATAAACTGCCAATTATGAATTTCAAAATTGTCAAGTCTGCATTTGTCGGACTTTTTCTAAGCTTGTTTGTAATCAATGCACAAGCTCAGAACAAAACAGTTACAGG
>CANGIZ010000083.1 GCA_947454025.1 Bacteroidota bacterium
GATTTTGGACTTTTCAATACACCATTTTCTACCACCCATTGATTGGTTTTGCCTAAAGCTTCCCAACCAGTTAAATCCTTTCCATTAAATATTTTAACAGGCGCTCCCCATTTAGGTGCTTTATCTCTCCATAATTTAGGCGCACGCTCACCAACCCATGTGTACGTTTTTCCCATAGTAGTCACCATGGTGCCCGATAATTTACCATCGGTTAATGTACCTTCTATGACTAATTCTTTGTCGGTTCTTTCCCATTGTGCTGGAATATGAAACGCTAATTTTCCATCCTTAAATTCTACTTTGGAAATGGGTCTTGCACTTCCTCCATCGGCAACAAAACGGCCAAAATAACCATTTACGCCTGTATGTCGTACTTCTAACCAAGATGGTGCCATACGGCCATCCATATTTACTGTTAAATCCCAACGACCTTCGATAGGATCTTTTTCGCCTCCTCCATTTGCTTTCAATAAACTAGTAGGCAGAACAAATAAGGCTAATAATAATAATTTGAAATAATTTTTCATGTGCAAGCAATCGTTTAATGAGTAAGTAATTTACTAAAAAAATGATGAGTGTAAGAAAATTATGATGAAAATTTGATGAATAAAAAATCCCGCAATGAGCGCGGGATTTAATTTACTGGTGGAGTCGAGGGGAGTCGAACCCCTGTCCAAACAATGTTACCATTGGTCTTCTACATGCTTATTGTTTTATTAGTTGTCGGCGGTAGACAGGAAGAACACAAACCAATCTACTACTTAGCTGAATGGTACTTAAATAGGAGGCACAGCCTACTCCTATCGCATCCCTTTTTGGTTTGATTAAGCTAAGGAGCGGGTAAAGGGCCTACCTGCTCGCTCGGCCATAATGGAAGTTAATTCACTGAATTAAGCAGCCATGGCGTAGTTTGTTTCGCCGTTTGTTGGTTTGATATTCAGATTTAAGTGCTAATTATCCAACGCACTGCATGCTTACCCCAACCGCTACGCTTGCTGTCAAAACCATACGACCCCAAAGCTTTTAAGTCGGGTAAAACTTAATAAGAACCTGTAAAATTACGCTTTATTTGAACAATCTCCAAACATCCAAGCCTAATGCATAAAACATCAAGCCAAACATGATGATCATTCCAACGATTTGAGCGTATTCCATAAACTTGTCGCTAGGCTTACGTCCTGTGATCATTTCAAATAGAATGAACAAAGCATGCCCCCCATCCAAAGCCGGAATAGGCAACACATTCATAAAGGCTAATATGATAGAAAATACGGCAGTTAATGTCCAAAATTTATACCAATCCCATTGTGCAGAAAAGGTATTGCCAATGCTTATTAAACTACCCAAGGAATCATTCGGATTCACTTTGCCTGTAAAGATTTGTTTAATACCAGTAACATAATTATCCAATGTAGTAAAGCATCTTTTGGTACCAACTGTAATTGATTCCGAAAAACTATAATTAGTATGAACAGTTTTAAAAATATCGTAAGGTAATTTTAAAACTAATCCTAATTGGCCAGAACCGCTCACTAACGCTTTTACTTTAACAGTATCATTACCGCGCTTGGCTGTAACTACAACAATAGAATCAGCATATTGTTTTTTTAATGCTTCGAACTCATAACGGTATTGAACCGATAGATTATTGATCATTAATAAAGTATCTCCTTTTTGAAAATTAGCTCCGTCCATGGTTACCGCTTGCTTACTGATTGAATCAACAATCACTGGAAAACGGGGTGTTACAAAAGGAATCGTTTTTTTAATTTTTGCTAATGAAGAAGATAATGTTGATGGTACGTTTAAAGTTACTAGGCTATCTCCTCGTTTTACTTGGATCGTTTTTGGATTATCTAAAACCAATTTAGATTCTAATTGCTCAAAGTTTTTTAACTCTTTCTGGTCTAATGAAAGTACAATATCACCATCTTGAACACCCACTGACTTCGCTAAGTCACTTGCATGTACTCCATACACCACATTTTTTGCAGGCAAATATTCTTCGCCCCAATGCCATGTAATTCCAATGAATATAACAATAGCCAAAACCACATTCACAATTACCCCACCCAACATTACAATTAATCTTTGGTAAGCAGGCTTTGATCTTAATTCCCAACTTTCAGGTGCTTTATTCAATTGTTCCGTGTCCATGCTCTCATCCACCATGCCACTAATTTTCACATAACCCCCAAATGGAATCCATCCAATGCCGTATTCGGTTTCTCCAATCTTTTTTTTCCAAAGACTAAATCCTGGATTAAAGAAAAGATAAAATTTTTCTACCCTAGTTTTAAAAAGACGCGCTGGAATAAAATGTCCCAACTCGTGCAACACCACTAATATCGAAAAAGATAAAATAAATTGTCCTGTCTTCACACCCACCGATGCAAAATCAATTGCTAAAGTATACATATATTATAGTTGTATTAAGGAAGCTGCGTAACTACGAGCTTCTCCATCTGTTTCAAAATAATCGTTCAAGGTTGGATTGGCAATAAATTCAATTTTTTCCAAAGTCCTTTCAATCAAATCTGTCATATCTAAAAAGCCAATTCTGTTTTTCAAAAAAGCATACACTGCAATTTCGTTGGCAGCATTTAACACACAAGGGGCATTCCCTCCTTTATGCATTGCTTCAGTGGCTAATAATAAATTTTTAAAAGTTTTGGTATCGGGTTCGTCAAATGTTAATGTATTAGGCTTGTCGAAATGATATCTTGGAAATTCATTTTTTAAACGTTGTGGAAATGCCATTGCATATTGTATGGGCAATTTCATATCTGGCAAACCCATTTGTGCTTTGATGCTTCCATCTTCAAACTGTACCATACTGTGAATGATACTTTGCGGGTGCACTACTACTTTAATTTGATGCGGATCTAAATCAAATAACCACATTGCCTCAATCATCTCTAACCCTTTATTCATAAGGGTTGCAGAATCAATCGAAATTTTTGCACCCATGGCCCAATTAGGATGTTGCAAAGCGTGATCTCTTTTTACATTCACTAAAAAATTAGGCTTCTTTCCTAAAAAAGGGCCGCCGCTCGCTGTGAGAATAATTTTTTCAATTGGGTTATTATGTTCGCCCACTAAGCACTGAAAGATGGCCGAGTGTTCACTATCAACAGGAATAATGGCAGCTCCTTTTTCCTTTGCAGTGCGCATTACAATATCCCCTGCAACTACTAAAGTTTCTTTATTTGCTAATCCCACTGCTTTTCCTTTTTCAACTGCAGTGAGTGTAGGCGTTAATCCTGCAAAACCAACAATACCGGCCATCATAAAATCATAGCAATCCATCGCAGCAACTTGCTCTAAAGCTTCTTCTCCTGCAAAAACTTTAATAGGTTTCCCTTCTAATGCTTTTTTTACAATCGCATATTTACCTAGCTCACCTATTACTACAATATTGGGTACAAATTGTAAAGCTTGTTCAATTAATAAGGATTCATTGGAATGCGCAGTTAACACTTCCGCAACAAATAAATCGGGATGCGCGGCAATCACTTCGAGCGTTTGCTTTCCTATTGAACCTGTTGAACCGAAAATGGCAATTCTTTTTTGTTGCATCCAATGACTTTGTTGTGACTTTGTAAGTTTGTTTTCGCGCGCTTAAAAATACATTATTATTTGTTAATATAGGCTGTTAAGTCTTCGGCAATCTTTCGGTCGTTGCTTAACCTTGGTACTTTATTTTGCCCTCCTAGCTTTCCCTGAGCGCGCATGTAATTAATAAACGCATTTTTTTGAAGCGAACTTATATGCAAGGGCTCCAAAATATTACCCACTATTAAATCCTGATAATACACGTTCTTCTCGCACATATATTCATTTAGCTTTTGGCTAAATTGCTCCATATTACTAGGGGCTTTTTCAAATTCAATAAACCATTCGTGGTAGCTTTTTCCAGCACCCTGTTGTATAAAAGGAGCCACTGTAAATTCAACTACCGATACATCCAATTCATGTGCTGCTTTTAATAAAGCTTGTTCCACTTCTTCTCCGATAACATGTTCTCCGAAGGCCGATATAAAATGTTTTACGCGTCCTGAAACAATGATTCGATAAGGATCCACGCTCACAAATTTCACCGTGTCACCAATACTATATCCCCACAAACCTGCATTACTATTAATAATAAGCGCATACTGCTCCCCTAATTTTACTTGACCTAAACTATACCTAGTAGGGTTTTCATGATGTACTTCGGCAAGTGGAATGAACTCATAAAAAATACCACTATTGGTATTTAACAATAAACCTTGTTGGTCTCGGGTATCTTGAAAAGCAAAAAAGCCCTCACTTGCAGGAAACAATTCAATGGTATCAATTTCTTTCCCAATGGTCTCGAATAATTTGGATTTGTATGGCTCAAAGTTTACACCACCTTGTACTAATAATTGCAAATTAGGGAACAGGTCTTTCACTGGTTTCCCAGTTTTAGCAACCAAATTGTCAAAATACATTTGCATCCAAGGTGGAATACCGCCAATTAATGTCATGTCTTTTCCCAAAGTTTCTTCCACTACTTTTTCCAATTTTTCTTCCCATTCTTCAATGCAATTGGTTTCAAAACTAGGTAGCTGATTGCTTCTTAAATAAGCGGGGATATGATGATTCACAATGCCACTTAAACGACCTGTTGGAATACCACCTACGCGTTCTAATATCGGAGAGCCGCTTAAAAAAATCATCCTTCCGTCGGCAAATTTAGTTTTCCCCGTGGTGGCCATATAAGTGAGAATGGCATTTCGGGCACCATTAATATGATTCGAGATGGAGTCCTTGGTAATTGGAATATATTTTACGCCACTGGTTGTTCCACTGGTTTTGGCGAAATAAATGGGTTTCCCTTTCCAAAGTACATTCGGCGTTCCTTTTTTTACTTCTTCGATATAGGATTTTAGGCCTTCGTAGTCTTTAATGGGTACAGCTTTTTTGAAACTTTCATAGTCAACTACCTGATCCAATCCATGGTCTTTTCCGAACTGCGTACCCTTCCCAATCTTAACTAATTGATTTAGAATAGATTGTTGATCCGCCACCGCCGTTTTAGCCTCTTTTTGCAGTTTATGGTACACCATTTTAGCAAAAGGTTTAGCGAGCAGCGACTTTATATTAAACATGGGCGGTGTTTTGAGATTGGGGGCGAAACAAATTTAGGTAGTATTTCATTGATCTTCAAATGACTTTGCTTCTAAAATGGCTTATTTTAGACTATTATTATATTTTTTGAGAATTACTTGCAAATTGGGAGAATAATAATTACCTTTGCCGTCCTAATTTTGGACAATTATGTTAGCAGTAGTAAAAATCGCAGGACAACAATTTAAAGTACAAGCAGGAGATAGCTTGTA
>CANGIZ010000084.1 GCA_947454025.1 Bacteroidota bacterium
CATTCAATGATACAAGACCATCACTTTTAAAACCAATGTTTACTACAACATCTGTTTTAGTTAAAGCAACGACTAAACCATTCATGATTTCTCCGTCATTAATTTGTACGAAAGTGTCATCATACACTTTGTCATACTTTACTCTTTCAGCTTCAGCATAATGACTCACATTACGTTTGTCTACGCTCCAGTCGAAATCGTCGTGTGCAGTTTCTACAACTACTTCAGGTGCTTTTGTTGTCGCAGTTGCATCAACAGTGTTACCACCAGCTGATTCCTGAGCTTCTGCGTTTAAGTTTTTTGAAAATAATTTCATAATAAAACCGGCGTTTTTAAACCGGACGGCAAAGGTATTACAATAAGCCAAAAAAAGCCCAAAATTGGGCTAAAAATTGCATCTCCATGAAAATGTAACTAATTGATTTTCAATAGAGAATTTGAGGAGTTTTAAGCCATTTGGCCAATATGTTGGGCAGCAATCCATCCCGAGGTCCAGGCATGCTGAAAATTAAAGCCGCCCGTAATGCCATCAACGTCCATCATCTCTCCTGCAAAATGTAAACCAGGCACTAATTTACTCTCCATGGTTTGTGCATCTATGTCTTTTAAATCCACTCCTCCACAAGTAACAAACTCTTCTTTAAAAGTGGTTTTGCCTTTAATTGCTAAAGTATAGCGAGTTAGCAATTGTATAAGCAAATGCTGATTCGCACTTTTTAAATCTGCCCATTTTGTATTTAATGCAACACCTGCTTCCTGCAATAAAAAATGCCATAATCTTTGTGGAAGGTCGAATGGATTTTTTGATCCCATTTCTCGTTTTCCAAAATCCATTCTTAAATTAATCCATTCCATTTTTAAAGTAGACTCATTAAAATTCGGTGTCCAATTAATAATGATTACGCCTTCGTAATTTGTCTCCGACATTTCTCTTGCACACCATGCCGATAATTTAATGGCAGCAGGCCCACTAATGCCCCAGTGCGTAATTAATAACGGCCCTGTTTCTATTATTTTATTTCCTCTCCACTGAATGCTTGCTTTTTCGATTGCAACACCCATGAGTGTTGTGATTTTTTTATCGACTGTATTGAATGTAAATAAAGATGGAACGGGATCTACAATACTATGACCAAAATTTGTTAGCCATTTTAATCGATCTGATTTTAACATGCCTCCGGTTGCTAAACAAATCGCATCGGCTTGCATGGGCGCTCTTCCCAATAATTGGAGCGTGAAGGAATGTTGTTTTGCGCTATTTGCGTTTGATAGTGTAGCAGCGTTGTTAATCACTTCCACAACTTCATGTTGCGTTAGTACATTGATTTTATATTGATGTACTTTTCGCAAAAAGCAATCAATGATCGTATCGGAACTATTGGTCGTTGGAAACATACGGCCGTCTTTTTCGGTATGCAATTCAACGCCGTTTTTTGCAAACCATTCAATGGTATTTTTTGTAGCGAATTGATAAAATGCTTTTTTTAAAAATCTCGTTCCGCGTGGATATTTTTTTAAAAGTACTTCAACATCAGGGCATGCATGTGTTACGTTGCAACGCCCACCACCACTTACTCTTACTTTAGATAAAAGCTTATTCGTTTTTTCAAAAATACTAATTTCCCAGTCGGGATGTAATTCCGCAATTTGTATGGCACAGAAAAATCCCGCAGCTCCACCTCCTACTACGACTATTTTTTTCTTATCCATAACTTCCATTAATAGTAAGATGAATTCAAATTAATATTTGCTTTTTCAGCAGCTTCAATAATAGAGAAGTCAGATAAAATAAGTGCTGTATCTTTCTTCACACAAATATCGTGTTCAAAATGAACTGAAGGTTTTCCATCCTGCGTTTTCACTGTCCATCCATCTTCATCCGTAAATACTTTATGCGTACCCATATTAATCATGGGCTCAATAGCCAATACTAAATTTTCTTTCAACTTCAACCCAGTACCACGCTTACCATAATTAGGCACTTGGGGATCTTCATGCAAATGTTTTCCTAATCCATGCCCTACTAATTCTCTCACTACTCCATAGCCATGTTTTTTTTCGGTATGCTCTTGTATTGTATAACCAATATCTCCTATTCGATTGTTTACAATCGCTTTTTCAATACCCTTGTATAATGATTCTTTTGTCACTCTAACTAAATCAAGCACTTCAGGGGCAACTTCTCCTAAAATAAAAGTATAAGCATGGTCACCATGCCAGCCTTCTAAAATCACACCAAAATCGATTGAAACAATATCGCCGTCTTTTAAAGGCGTTTTATTCGGAAAGCCATGTACTACAACATCATTCACCGACGCGCAAATATTATGCGGATATCCATGATAATTATAAAAAGACAATGTCCCTTTATGGTCCTTTGCAAATTGCATACACAATTGGTCAATATCCATTGTAGTCATCCCCGGTTTTAATACGGTAGCTACTTCGGTTAATGTCTTACTCACAAGCATTGCAGCATTTTTCATTAATGCTACTTGCTCTTCGGTTTTAGTGTACATCATAAATTCCCATTTATTGCTAAAAAAAAAACAAACCTGCCTTTATGGGACAGGTTTGCAAATATAAATCATTTAAAAAATTAAATGCCTGATCCAATCACACCAGTTCTTCCTTGAACACGACCAGAGCTCATTAAACCATCGTATTGACGCATTAATAAGTAAGTCTCAATTTGTTGTAAAGTGTCTAAAATAACACCTACCATGATCAATAAAGAGGTTCCTCCAAAGAAAGTGCTGAATCCTTGTGTAACACCTAATTTTTGAGCAAATCCAGGTAAGATACCTACCAATGCCAATAAAATAGCACCTGGTAAAGTAATTTTATCCATAACAGCTCCAATATAATCAGTTGTTGGTTGACCAGGTTTTACACCAGGTACAAAACCGTTATTACGTTTTAAGTCTTCAGAAATTTGCTTAGGATTAAAGATCAATGCAGTGTATAAGAATGTAAATCCAATTACCATTACAGAATAGATTAACATATACCATACATTACTATGGTCATTGAATATTCTTACAATACCTTGCGCTGAATCTAAATTAGTGAAGGAAACCAAAGTAGGTAAGAACATAATTGCTTGCGCAAAAATGATTGGCATTACACCAGCGCTGTTCACCTTAACAGGTAAGAACTGACGTGCACCACCTACTTGAGCACCACCAATAACTTGTTTTGCATAAGTTACAGGAATCTTACGAACACCTTGTACCAATACAATCAAGCCCATGATGATTGTTACTAAAATAGCAACCTCAATTAAGAATATTAATAAACCACCACCACCTTTTTGGCTTTTAGAACCAAACTCCAAAATGATTGATTGTGGTAAACGACCTAAGATACCCACCATGATAATGATTGAAGTACCATTACCTAAACCCTTATCTTGAATTTTTTCACCCAACCACATAACAAACAAAGTACCTGCTGTTAATGTGATTACAGTTGAAAACCAGAAGAAAGGTTTGTATGCTGGAATGAGTGCATCTGCGTAACCAGGACTATTTAAATAAGCAACATAAGCTCCTGCTTGGAAAGCAGTGACAATTACTGTTAAATATCTTGTCCATTGGTTGATTTTATTACGACCACTCTCTCCTTCTTTTTGAATTTTTTGTAATTGAGGAACTAAGATAGTCATCAACTGCATGAAAATGGAAGCAGAGATATAAGGCATAATTCCTAATGCCAATACAGATGCTTGCGAAAACGCACCACCTGCAAACATATCGAATATACCTAGTAAGCCATTGTTACGTCCTGCTTTTTGAGCAGCTTCAATTGCCAATGGATTGATACCAGGCAATGTGATTTGCGCACCAATTCTATAAGTTAATACAAGTGCTAAAGTCACTAAGATTTTACTCTTTAGCTCATCAATAGCCCAAATATTTTTAAAAGTGTCTAGTAATTTTTTCATCAGAATTTAGTTATTGTACAGTTCGGCTTTAAATATAAAAAGACGCATTTATAACGCGTCTCAATATACATAAAATTTATTAGATAATTTCAATGGTACCACCTGCAGCAACGATTGCATCTTGTGCTTTCTTGCTTGCTTTGTTTACTCTGAAATTGATCTTAGTTTTTAATTCGCCAGTTGCCAAAATCTTCACTAAATCAGTGCGTTGGATCAAACTGTTCATGTATAAATTCTCAGGAGTGATTTCGGTAAAACCGTATTTCTCAATCAATTGATCTAATTGACCTAAATTGAATACTACATACTCAACGCGATTGATGTTCTTAAATCCACGCTTAGGAACACGACGTTGAATTGGCATCTGACCACCTTCGTGAGCCATTTTGCTCTTGTAACCAGCACGAGACTGACCACCTTTGTTACCTTTTGTAGATGTACCACCTTTACCAGATGCTTCACCTCTACCAATTCTAATTGCTTTGTGTACTGAACCTGCTGCAGGTTGTAAATTGTGTAATTTCATTTGTTTGATTTTTACTTGCGGGGAATCTCCCCTCGCTTTAATGAATTATAGAGAAGTAAATTAAGCTACTTCTTCTACTTTTACTAAGTGAGCAACTTTATTAACCATGCCCAAAATTTGTGGAGTTGCCTCTACTTCTTTTGTAGCATTTAATTTCTTCAAACCTAATGCAATCAAAGTTTGCTTTTGACGCTCAGATCTGTCGATGCCGCTTTTTACTTGAGTGATTTTAATTTTTTTCATTATTACCCGTTAAATACTTTTGATAATTTGATGTTTCTTGTTTTTGCAACTTGGATTGGCTCACGTAATAAACCTAATGCTTTGATAGTTGCTTTCACCACGTTGTGTGGGTTTGCAGAACCTAAGCTCTTAGCTAAAACGTCAGTGATACCAGCGCTCTCTAATACAGCACGCATGCTACCACCCGCAATTACACCGGCTCCATGAGCAGCTGGCTTAATCAATACTTTTGCAGCACCTGATTTACCTAATTGATCGTGAGGAATAGTTCCGTGCATAATTGGCACTTTCACTAAATTCTTTTTTGCATCTTCGATACCTTTTGTAATAGCTTCTTGAACTTCCTTGGCTTTACCTAAACCTTGACCTACAACGCCATTTTCGTTTCCTACTACTACTAAAGCTGAGAAGCTAAAAGTACGACCACCTTTTGTTGTTTTAACTACACGGTTGATAGAAACTACTTTTTCTTTTAGTTCCACATCACCTGCTGCTTTAACCTTATTTACGTTTACTTTA
>CANGIZ010000085.1 GCA_947454025.1 Bacteroidota bacterium
CGTACCCTATAAAAAACAAAAAGATAAAGTCTGTACTAATAAGACCTATCGTCCAAAAGCTAAAACGACGAAATAAATAGTTTTAGTATGTCGGGTGAAAAAAATATCCTTTTTTTGTGTACTCAACCCATTATTATGCGATTTATTGATACCCATTCCCATATTTACGACGAATCTATACTGCCTGAATTTGATGATATATTAAAAAATGCTATAACTAATGGTGTTGACAAAATACTGATGCCAGGGATAGACAGTACCTGTATTGAAAATATGTTGGCACTAGAAGCAAAGTACCCAGCAAATTGTGTTGCCATGATGGGATTGCATCCATGTTATGTGAAAGAAAATTACGAACAGGAATTAAAGATTGTAGAGGAATGGTTAGCAAAAAGAAAATTTATTGCAATAGGAGAGATTGGCTTAGATTTTTATTGGGATAAAACATTCACTGAGCAACAATACAAAGCGTTTGCCATTCAAATGCAATGGGCGATCGATTATAACACACCCATTGTAATTCATACGCGAAATGCGATGGGAGAGACCATCGAGGCAATTAAGCCATTTGTCAAAAAAGGATTAAAGGGAGTCTTTCATTGTTTTAGTGGCAGTAAGGAATCGGCGCAACAAATCATTGATTTGGGGTTTTATTTAGGATTAGGTGGTGTGCTCACCTACAAAAACGCAGGTGTTGCCGAAGCAATTAAAGAGATACCCATGGAGTATTTGTTTTTAGAAACCGACGCTCCTTATTTACCTCCTGTGCCTTACCGAGGTAAAAGAAATGAACCTGCTTTTATGATTGAAGTTGCAAAAAAACTGGCTGAAATAAAACAATTGCCTTTACATGAAATCGCAGCAATTACTACTTCAAATGCGGAAAGATTGTTTGGATTGTAGAAAAACTAAGTAAGATTAGCTAAGCAATAAATGGCAGAGAGGAAGGGATTCGAACCCTCGATACGTTGCCGTATACACACTTTCCAGGCGTGCTCCTTCAACCACTCGGACACCTCTCTATTGGGATTGCAAATGTAAAATAAATATTCGGTATTTAGTGTTCCTTCAAGTTCTCGTCCATGCGTTCATTGTACTCTAATGGTTCTGTCTTCCAATTTTTGTTGTAGGAAACGAACATCGCTATCCAAATGGATCGTGAGAGGCGCATAAAAATAGGTTGCAATAAAATTACCAATCCAATTGCACTAAATAACCAATATAAAATACGGTTGTCGTCTAAATCAAAAGTCATTCCAATTAAAACTTTCCATGCTACAAAGCTGGATACAAAATAGGCAACTGTTAATGCATAACTCACATAGCCTGTTCCAACATAAAAACCTACTTCAATTTCTGTGGGCTGTCCACAAACAGGACAGGTATCGTTCATCTTTGTAATATTAGATAGGTCGTATGGATTACTTGAAACAAATAATTTCCCTTCTCTACATCTTGGACACTTATTGGTTAACACACTTGAAAATATATTCTTGCTCATAGGGCGAAGGTATTTAAAATAAAAGGAAGGAATGTTTAATTTTCAAGTACTTGTTCCATTTGAATGCCTCTGGAACCTTTAATTAATATGGAACGATTCGAAAATGCTTGTTCATGAAGCCATTTTTTTGCTGCTTGAGCATTAGGGAAATAAGTATAATGGTGCTGGCATTGTTCAAAATCACCACCTACTAATACCACATGCTCCCATGCATATTGTTCTAGTTGTTTAATTAACTGTTGATGTTCTTCCTTGCTCGAACTGCCCAATTCTTTCATGCCACCAATGCATACAATTTTATGTTCAGCTTGTAGTTTTGCAAAATTTTCGATAGCCAATTGCATGCTACTTGGGTTTGCATTGTAAGCATCTAAAATCACATCGTTATTATTCCATTTTAATAATTGTGAACGGCTATTGGTAGGTGTATAATGCTCAATTGCTGATTTTATTTTTTCTGCAGGCACTTTAAAATACAGTCCAATACTCACTGCCGCTAAAATATTAGGTAAATTATATGCTCCTACTAATTGTGTTTGTATAGTATCAAATGGGAATCCTTTTGTGAAATTTACTTTTAAAAATCCATTATGAGCACTTGCATTTGCTTGTAATTCGCCACTATGACTGCCATAACATATGGTATGTAGGATGCCAGTGCTTAGTTGGGTTAAATAATCATAATCACTCATAATAAACGCAGTGCCATCATGTGCGCGTAAATAATCAAACAATTCACCTTTCCCTTTTTTAACTCCTTCCTCGGAACCAAAACCTTCTAAATGTGCTTTACCGCAATTGGTGATGAGTCCGTAGTTGGGCATGGCATAGGTACAATAGCTTTCAATTTCATGTAAATGATTTGCACCCATTTCAATCACGGCCATCTGTGCATCTGGTTGAATGCTTAGTAGGGTAAGGGGCACACCTATATGATTGTTTAAATTCCCTTTGGTAGTATATGTGATATAGTGACTTGCTAAAACGGTAGAAACTAATTCCTTGGTAGTTGTTTTACCATTACTACCTGTAATGCCAATAAACGGAATCTTAAATTGTTCGCGATGGTGTTTTGCTAAATCTTGCAAGCAAGTTAATCCGTCTTTTACTAAAATAAGTTGATTCGCCCATTTTTCATTTACTTCAACGTGCTCGTCTACTACAGCGTAAGCAGCACCCGCTTCCAATGCTTTTTCTACAAAAACATTACCGTTAAAATTGGCGCCTTTTAAAGCAAAATAAATATCACCTGGTTGTAATTTACGGGTGTCCGTTTGAATGCTCGGATATTGCTTATATAATTCGTATAAAAATGAGATGGAAGAAAGGGGTATCATTCATTGAATGTTTAGCTATTTGAACTCAGTAAACAGGTCGCTAAGGCAACTAGCCCTTCTTGTCTACCCGTGAATCCCATGGTTTCGGTAGTGGTGGCTTTAATAGAAATGTCTTTGTCACCAATCTTTAATATGCTTGCTATGCATTGTTGCATTTCAAGTACATAAGGTTTAATTTTTGGTGCTTCTAAACAAAGCGTAGCATCAATATTTACGATTTGGTAGCCCTCTGCAGTAATTAAATCATAAGTACGTGCTAATAGTATTTTACTGTCAATATTTTTATAGGCATTGTCGGTGTCAGGAAAGTGTGTTCCAATGTCTCCTAAACTTAATGCGCCTAACAAAGCGTCACAAATGGCATGTAATAAAACGTCGGCGTCACTATGGCCTAACGCACCTTTGGTGTGCGGTATTTTGATGCCACCAATCCACAAGTCACGACCTTCTACTAATTGATGAAAATCAATACCTGATCCTATACGCAATTTCATCTGCTTATTTTTTAAATAATTTCTTCCACCAAGGTTTTCCGTCAGCAGCAGCTGCGCTAGGTGTGTCAAATCCAAAAGCCGATGAAGCACATCTAAATCCAATGGTGCTGCTAGACTTATCTTGATCTAAGTATCTTCTTGTGCCTGGGTTTAACCAGTATGCGCGATCTTTCCAGCTACCACCTTTGTACACTCTAGATTTATTTGAAATTAAAGTGTTAACACCCGACTCGTAACTAGCTACTTCGGGATCATCACCATCTAAAGAATTATTACCACGGTATGGATTAAAATCATCCATATCTACACTATTTAATGGGCGATAAATATCTGCCACCCACTCGTTTACATTTCCACTAATATTATACAATCCAAGGCTACTTTGTAAAAAGCTATTCACACGGGAAGGGAAACCTGCGCCATCATTTGAATAGCCTGTCATGCCCATATAATCGCCACTTCCGTTTTTAAAGTTAGCCATGAACATGCCTTGATTTGTTTTTGAATTATTTCTCAATCCATCATTGCCATTGCCGCTCCATGGGTAAGGAGAATCCGAAGCCACTACACTTGCATTTGGATGACTTGAATTATTACCCGCTTTAGGATTGTTAAAATTGGAGATATAATTTTTAGGACTAGAAACTTTTGCAGCATATTCCCATTCAGCTTCAGTTGGTAAACGAAAATCTGGCACCATTACAAACTCGTCAGATGACTTCATTTTTACTTTTGGCTTAGCTGTGCTTTTTACAGAATCAGTCGATTTTGTTAATCCACCCATTTTGCCAACATAAGGCGTTTTTGGATCTATCAAGCCATAGCGCAGTAATGTTTTTTCATTCGCTCTATCTGTTCTCCATCGGCAATAACTATTTGCTTGATCCCAAGTTACACCTACTACTGGGTAATCATTGAATGCAGCAGCTCTAAAATAACCTTCAATCATAGGTTCATTATAAGCAAGGTTCGTTTTCCAAACTAATGTATCTGGTAGCGCTGCTTTAACAATTGAATCCTTTTTTAAAGGAATAAATATTTTCTCTAACCAATGTATATAGGTTCTGTATTTAAGATTGCTAACTTCATATTTGTCAATACGAAATGAACTCACGGTAACTCTTCTTAAACTGTTATTCCATTCGCCCATAACACTTTCTTGGTTCATCCCCATTGCGAATGTTCCACCATGTATAAGAACGGTTTCGTCATAGGGGTTATCATTAGCGGCTGCCAATTGAATGGAATTTGCCTCTTTATGACTTGTAGTAGAAAGTACTGTTGGTCCAAGTAATAATACAGCGAAGAATAATAAAATACTATTTATAAAATTCATATCAATTTTTTAGTCAAAAATCAAGTTAATTACTTTCGCGAATATAGCTTGTTTTTTAGTCATTTATACACTGTAACTTATATACTTGTGTTAGTAAAACCCTAATTTTA
>CANGIZ010000086.1 GCA_947454025.1 Bacteroidota bacterium
AAACAAGTATACTTAGAATTGATCAATGCTTGTGGCTTTAAGAATGTGGTATTGCAAAAAGAAAAACCAATTATCATTCCAAATGATATTTTGAAAAATTATTTATCAGCGGAAGAAATTGCAAAATTCAATCAATCTGATTTAGGTATTTTTTCAGTTACTGTATATGCTGAAAAACCATTAACCACTTGCACTCCAGGATCTGGATGTTGCTAAAAATCTTAAATAACAATTAAATTAATTTATGTCAGTAAACAATTGCGCACCAGCCAACGAAAGAAAAAAATTAAGCTTTTTAGATAGCTATTTAACCTTATGGATATTTTTAGCTATGGGTATTGGCGTATCCATTGGATATTTTATACCATCATCTGCAACATTCATCAATTCATTTTCAGATGGCACTACCAATATACCATTAGCCATTGGCTTGATATTAATGATGTATCCTCCCTTTACAAAAGTGAGATATGATAAACTAGGAGAAGTATTTAAGAACACAAAAGTATTAGGCGCTTCGTTATTTTTAAATTGGATTGTAGGGCCTATCTTAATGTTTGCATTGGCAATTTTGTTTTTACACAACTACCCAGAGTACATGATTGGATTGATTTTAATTGGATTAGCCCGTTGTATTGCCATGGTGATTGTTTGGAATGAATTGGCCGAAGGCAGCAGAGAATATGCAGCAGGCTTGGTTGCCTTAAATAGTATCTTCCAAGTTTTATTATATAGTATATATGCTTATGTTTTTGTAACTGTATTGCCTCCCTATTTTGGAATTACTGGCACGGTTGTAAATATTACCATTGCTCAAATTGCAAAAAGTGTTGCGATTTATTTAGGAGTTCCCTTTTTAGCAGGATTTTTGTCGAGGTATATATTAATAAAAGCAAAAGGAGAAGAATGGTTTACAACAAAATTTATCCCAGTGGTTTCTCCTATTACTTTAATTGCTTTACTATTTACCATTGTTGTAATGTTTAGTTTAAAAGGACAATTAATAGTTCAAATTCCATTCGACGTAATTCGTATAGCTATTCCATTGGTGGTATACTTTGCCATCATGTTTTTTGTAAGTTTTTTGATTGGCAAAAAAATGGGTGCAGATTATTCAACCAATACTTCTATTGCATTTACAGCAGCTGGTAACAATTTTGAGTTGGCCATTGCGGTTGCGATTGGCGTATTTGGAATCAACAGTGGTCAAGCTTTTGCTGGTGTTATTGGGCCCTTAGTGGAAGTACCTGCATTAATTATATTAGTAAATGTTGCATTTTGGTTAAGAGACAAATTTTACAAAACCAACGAGCCGCTAACAAAATAAACTATAATTAAACCTCACATTAAAAAGAATTTAAAATAAATATTAATGAAAAATATTTTAGTATTATGTACAGGCAATAGTTGCCGAAGCCAAATCGCACACGGGTATTTAGCTGCTTTGACAAAAGGCAAAGCGAATGTATATTCAGCTGGGGTTGAAACACATGGCGTTAATCCACGTGCTATTGCAATCATGAAGGAGGACGATATTGATATTTCGAATCATACTTCCAATAATATTACAGAATACTTTGGAGTAGATTTTGATTATGTAATTACCGTTTGTGACAATGCAAAAGAACGTTGCCCTTACTTCCCTACTAAAGCGCAAAAGTTTCATTACAACTTTCCCGACCCTGCAAAAGCAACAGGTCCCGAGGAAGAGATTATGAATGAATTTAGAGTGGTAAGAGAAATGGTAAAAAAATATTGTGAAGCGTTCGTGAAAGATCAAAAAATAAACGAATAAAAATATGAGTTCTATAAATGGACTGTAATTGAACTCCCCCATTGAATATTAGAAACATCACTTCCCGAATTCCAAAGCACTTCCCTCACGGTTAGTACTTTTTTATTTGTATCAATAGTTACTATTTCATACGCTAATTTTGTTTCGTCTTTTAACGAAATTCTGCCCTTCATTGGACTATCCGTCCGTATACAAGATAAATTAATATCCTTATTAGGACCACTATAAGAATAGTATTGCGTAAAATTTTCATGGCCATGAAAGTATACCTTGATATTAGTGTGCTTTTTTATAAAATTAACAAATCCATTTTGTTCAATGGCAGTAGAACCTTTCACATCGTTTCCATCTTTGTATTTTTCTAGCACTAAATTTTCAAACTTATCCTCTTCGTTTATATCGTGAATGCCGTTAGGGTTTTGAAAAAATCGCGGCTCTGCTTCTGGTATAGAATGAGCAAATAGTAATACCGGCATACTAATTGGGATATTTGTTAAATCTTTTTCCATCCAAACTCTTTCGGCAGAATCAGGAAAAAGACTCAAAAAAATAAAATGAACCCCTTTGATATCTCTTGAATAATGAATCCTACTTAAAACACTGTCATATCTATTTATTTGTTTGTCAGGAAACATTAAATTGTAAATGCCAATCATTGCTGCAGGGTCTTTTTGGGGTGACATTGGTCTGTGAAAACCAACTGCATTACTAATATCATGGTTGCCTGGTATTACAAATAAGTCAGTCTTTTCATTATTGTTTTTAGTTAAGTGAACGCTATCAATAAACACTTTTGTAAACTCTTGCCAAGAATTTGTGGCAGACTGTACTCCATTTTCCATCCTATTCGCTATATCTCCTGTAATCACCAACGCATCAATGCCATTGATTTGCTGTTGAGATTGAACACCACTATCATTAGGTAAGTAATTACCTTGAATATGATTCATAGCCTTTACCATGGCTTTATTCACTTCAAATGCAGTAACATTTGTCTGTCCTTTGAATTTGTCTTTTACTAAACCAAAGTGAACGTCCGAAGTAAATAGAAATTGTATAATGCTATCTTTCTTTTTTGCAATTCCTTGCTGCGCATTGATGCAATTTCCTCCTGCAATAAAAGAAAATAATATAGCGATCAATAATACACGAAACTTCATAAAATAAATATTATAAAAAAGTGCCTGCAATTTGCATTGAGGCACTTTTAATTCAAATTAAAAACAAGCATATAAAAATCTAGTGCTGGTTACCTCTACCATTGCTTTGGTAGCAACCTATATCTTTACCAGGTGCTGTAATTTCTGTCGCACCCAATCTATTGTCTAAAATAACATCTGCTCTTGGAGCAAATCCTGTAAAACCAGCACCAATACATGGTGAAGTTGATTTTAATGCATAGTTTGAAGTACCTACTACAGCAATATCTCTTAACATTAATCCTGCAGGTAAAGGAACTGGCGCATTAATAAATTGAGGATTATTAGCACCTACTACTGCAGCATTTGCAATATATGCTTGACCAATTAACCAACCAGAAGGTAAGTAAGTTGATGGTTTTGGGATATCTGTTTCTTGTGCTTTACTAATAGCAGTGCTCACTGTCAAAGAAGGAATAAACTGACTAGCAACTGATAGCGAATCGGCATAATAAAAGTTATATCCGTATTTTAAATTAGCAGTATCTGCAATTGGATTATTTACTACACGTAACCCAAATTTACAGTTAACGATTAAGTTGTTATACGCCATACCACCAGCACCTTCTTCAAAATTAATAGAACCACCACGTCCTGCTGCAGCTCTTCTATAACCGCAGTTAATGATGGTATTATTGTAAATACGAACATTAGAACCTGGCTTACCAACAGCTACGTTAATATTAGAAACTTTTGGTCCGTTTGTTGCCATACCAATACACAAGTTGTAAGCAAAATCGCCAATCGTACCTGCTTTAGAGTTCATTGCTTCTCCACCAGTATAACCACATTTTTCAAAAGTGTTTCTCATAACGTGAATCTTTCCACCATTAATTCTAAATGGATCATCCACACTGCCATAAATCCAAGAGTCTTCTAAAATAAAACTTCCATCAGGATTTGCAAAATATACAGGATAAGGACTTGAACTACCTGTAAAGCTTTTCATTGCCGAGCTAATAGCAGCGCCTCCAAAATCAACATGCGTCCATTTTAACACAATCAATGGACATGTAGTAGCACCAGTTACACCTGTCCATTTTCCTTTTAAAGCCGGGTCTGTATCCGGATTCGCACCTAATTGATCGGTTCTTGTCACACCAGGATAGGTTAAATAAATGGGTGCTTCTTTTGTGCCTAAACACAATAAAGACCC
>CANGIZ010000087.1 GCA_947454025.1 Bacteroidota bacterium
AATAATACCAAAATAGCACGCATGCCATAATAGTTAAATCGCTCCCACATTTCCGTTGCAAACAATACGTATAACCCTTTTGGGTGCTTCTGTGCTGTTGTTGACATATTCAATTGTTTATTTAATTGACCCAAATTAATAAAATCCCTTCAATAATTTTTACTTTCGTGGTGCAATACATTTATATATGAATATTTTACTTGTTGGTAGTGGAGGGAGAGAACATGCTTTGGCTTGGAAAATGGCACAAAGTCATCATTGTGATAACTTGTTTATTGCACCAGGAAACCCTGGCACAGCGAGTCTTGGAACCAATGTGGATATTCAAGTAAATGATTTTGTAGGATTGCGCAATTGTGTATTAGAAAACGCAATTGATATGATTGTAGTGGGGCCCGAGGATCCCTTGGTAAATGGCATATATGATTATTTTTTAAAAGATGAAGCAACGCAACACGTGAATGTAATTGGCCCATCGGCCGAAGCTGCTCAATTAGAAGGCAGTAAAGCATATAGCAAGCATTTTATGCAAAGACATGCCATTCCAACAGCAAGCTATGCAGAATTTACCCATGCTAATTTCGAACAAGGGATAGACTATATCAAAGCGCATACCCTTCCAATTGTCCTAAAAGCCGATGGTTTAGCTGCGGGAAAGGGCGTTATTATTGCTTTTACACACCAAGAAGCTTTAACGAGTTTCGAAGAAATGATCCAAAACAAGCAATTTGGCGAAGCCAGTTCCAAAGTAGTGATAGAACAGTTTTTAGAAGGTATTGAAGTGAGTGTTTTTGCCTTAACCGATGGATTTAACTACCAAATTATTGGCCATGCCAAGGATTATAAGCGCATTGGCGAAGGCGATACGGGCTTAAATACGGGCGGAATGGGCTGTGTGAGCCCCGTTCCCTTTATGGATGATGCATTTATGAAAAAGGTGGAAGAGCGCATTATACTTCCAACTATCAAAGGATTACAGACCGAAAACCTGGTATACAAAGGCTTTGTTTTCTTTGGCCTAATGAACTGTGGCGGAGAACCCTATGTAATTGAATACAATTGTCGTTTAGGCGACCCTGAAACCGAAGTAATTCTGCCTCGATTGCAAACTGATTTAGTGAGTTTATTGGCTGCCGCGGATAATGGCACTTTGCAAGATGTAAATATCGAATACCATCCAGCTTCTTTTGCGACTGTGATGGCAGTAAGTGGAGGGTATCCTGGGGACTATCAAAAAGGCTTCCCAATTGTAGGTTTAGCACAAGCTGCAACTGTACCAGGAGCGCTTGTATTCCAAGCTGGTACAGGGTTTGACGGCGATACTATTGTAACGAAAGGAGGCCGTGTTTTAACAACTACGGCACAAGGAAATAACCTACAAGATGCGGTTATCAATGCCCAAAAAGCACTCTCTCATATTCATTTTGAAGGCATGTATTTTAGAAAAGATATTGGCTACGAATTCAAGCCCTAGTCCCTTCAAAAAATTATTCCCATTCATTTTCTAAAAAGCTTTGTAGTTCAAGGATTTTAAGTGAATTTTGCTTGATTCAAATTGAATTATCAAAATACTTTCGCATAATGGGCTTATTTAATTTTTTTACCCAAGAAATTGCAATGGACTTGGGTACCGCAAACACATTGATCATTCACAACGATGAAGTTGTAGTAAACGAACCTTCTATTATCGCCTTGAACAGGAATAATATGAAGGAAGTTTTAGGTGTTGGAAAAAAGGCATTATTGATGCATGAAAAAACACACGAAAGCATCAAAACAGTACGTCCATTAAAAGACGGAGTAATCGCCGACTTTAACGCTGCTGAATTAATGATTCGCGAGTTGATGAAAATGATCTATCCAAAAAAACCATTGTTTCCACCAAGTTGGAGAATGGTAATTTGTATCCCATCATCTATTACTGAAGTAGAAAAAAGAGCGGTGCGTGATAGTGCTGAGCAAGCAGGCGCAAAAGAAGTCTACATGATTCATGAACCTATGGCTGCGGCATTAGGTATTGGTATTGATGTGGAAGAACCAGTTGGTAATATGATCATTGATATCGGAGGTGGTACAACAGGTATTACAGTTATTGCATTAGCAGGAATTGTTTGTGACCAAAGTATTCGTGTTGCGGGAGATGAATTTACTGCAGATATCATGGAAGCATTAAGACGTTATCATAGTTTATTAATTGGTGAGCGTACAGCAGAACAAATTAAAATTCATGTGGGCGCTGCTTTAAAAGATTTAGACAATCCTCCTGATGACATGCCAGTAAACGGAAGAGACTTAGTTACAGGTATTCCAAAACAAATCATGGTTTCTTATCAAGAAGTAGCAGAAGCATTAGATAAAAGTATTTTCAAAATCGAAGAAGCGATTTTAAAAGCATTGGAAACAACACCCCCTGAATTGGCTGCGGATATTTATCGTCGCGGATTGTACATTACAGGTGGTGGTTCATTGTTACGTGGACTTGATAAAAGATTAAGTGCAAAAATTAAATTGCCAGTTCATGTTGCAGAGGATCCACTTAAGAGCGTTGTACGTGGTACAGGCATTGCGTTGAAAAACTATCAGCGTTTCCCTTTCATCATGAGATAAAAATAAAGTCACGACTTGAAGAATATCATTGGTTTCATAAGACAAAACTTTACTTTCTTTAGTTTTCTGATACTGCAAATTGTATCACTGGTAATGTTGTCTTCCTACAGCAAATCACATGAGGCTTTTTTTGGTGGATGGACCAATCAAGTTACCGGCAATATTAACAAATACTATAATAATTGGACTTATTTCTTTGACTTAAAGGAAACCAATGCCAAACTAGTTAGTGAAAATGCAAATTTAAGAAATCAGTTGGCACAGGATTTTGTTGCAATTGACACTTCTAAAAAACTAGGCACCCTTGTTTTAAGAAAAGACAGTTTAGAAAAAATCAGGAAGTTTTATTACTACCCAGCTAAAGTGGTAGGCAATACATTTACCCTTCAAAAAAATTATATCTGGATTGAGCGAGGTGCATTGCAGGGTATCAAAAAAGATATGGCTGCCATTAGCCCAGACGGCAGTATTGTTGGCGTAGTGGTGGAAGTAAATAATAACTACAGTAAAATAATGAGCTTATTGCATCGCAATAGCAAAGTAAGTGCCATGTTAAAGCGAGATAAAGTAGCAGGTAGTATTGAATGGGATGGCGCAGACCCCAATATTTTAGTTTTGAAAAATATTTCAAAAAGTGCAGCTCCTAAAATTGGCGACACCGTATTAACAAGCCCCTATTCTTCCAACTTCCCAGCACAGTTAATGGTAGGTAGAGTAACAAGTATTATTAAGGATGCTTCAAGTAATTTCTTAACCTTGAATGTGAAAGCAGCTACCAACTTCTTTAATTTAGAATATGTTTATTTGGTTGAGAATAGAAGGATGGCAGAACAAAAACAATTAGAAAAACCGGAGGGTAACAATGAATAGTATTGTAAAAAATAGCATTCGTTTTGTTTTGTTCTTGCTGATACAAATTATCATCTTGAACGAGGTACCTCCTTTGCATCAATTCATAACACCTTATTTATACTTTTTATTTATTCTTTGGTTGCCGTTTGGAACAAGCCGATTAACCTTAACCATACTGGGCTTTGTATTTGGCTATTGTTTAGATGTATTCAGCAATACCCCTGGATTGCATGCCGCAGCATGTACCTTAATTGGATATGTACGTCCAAGTATATTAAACTTATTATTAGCGCAGGAAGCTTCCGAAGAATTAACCAAGGAGCCAAGTGTTGGCTCAATGGGCTGGGGTCCCTATTTTATTTACATACTACTATTAACCTTTATACATCATTTTTACCTAGTACTTTTAGAATGGTTACAGTTTGGTAGTTTTGGATATTTTATTGGAAAAGTAATTGCTACCACTTTAATGAGTGTACTATTAATATTTGTAGTAGAACTCGTTATGA
Source organism: Bacteroidota bacterium (assembly GCA_947454025.1). Classification (GTDB taxonomy): domain Bacteria; phylum Bacteroidota; class Bacteroidia; order Chitinophagales; family Chitinophagaceae; genus Sediminibacterium. Next base: position 3,969 of record CANGIZ010000087.1, read on the forward strand.
ACCGAAGAAAGTTAAAAAGATAATTCATGGCATTGTACAACTCAAACCGGGGTGGTATTATTCAAATCATCATTGGGTTTGTATTTATTGTTATCATAGGTCAGCTTATTAGCTTACAAATTATATCGAATAAATATAAATTGGCCGCAGACAAT
>CANGIZ010000088.1 GCA_947454025.1 Bacteroidota bacterium
ACATACCATACAATGGAGGATGGAATATGGTAATTAAAGGGATTGCCATTACCCCTATAATAGGACATTGTTAGATAATGTGTGAAAATGCCAACACTTGCTGCAATCATTGCAATGCTAGTATACAGACTAGATCCCATTACAGGAACTAACTTTCCAGTGCCAACTAAGTAAAATGCATAGGTGATGCCGCAAAGAAGCACCATAATCGATCCAAAAACAAATAGTTGAGTATTAGGCATTACATGAAATTCTCCCCAATAAGCTAGGCCAATTCCTATATATGTTATGAAGATAGAGACCCACTGTCGTTTACTAATAGCAACTTTAAAAATCCATCGATTTATTAATACGGCTAATGTGGGATACACAAAAAGAATAATTCTTTCAATACCTGCCGACACATATTGTAATCCTATAAAATCAAATAAGCTACTCATATAATAGCCAATCAAACCCATAGCTATAGCCCATAAATAATGTGCTCGTGTAATATCTCCTTTTAATTTGGGACGATTCAGGAACAGTACAACCAAATAAAAAGGAAATGCTATTAACATCCTCAACATTAATAATGTAGTGGCGTCAATAGCACTTTCTTTAAAACAAAGTTTTATCCATATCGCTTTAGTCGAAAATAAAATGGTTCCTAAAACGGCTATGATAAAACCACGCTGATATGTTTTATCCTGCTTTATACGGCAACATTAAAATCTCTTAATGCATCATTCAAGCTCGTCTTTAAATCGGTACTTGGTTTTCTTTGTCCAATAATTAAAGCGCAACTTACTTGATAGTCTCCAGCAGGGAAAGTTTTACGATAAGATCCAGGAATCACAACACTTCTTGCTGGTACACGTCCTTTGTATTCAATTGGTGTATCTCCGCTTACATCAATAATTTTCGTGCTCTTGGTTAATACAACATTGGCGCCTAATACTACTTCTTTTTCTAAATGCACCCCTTCAACAACAATACATCTGCTTCCAATAAAACATCCATCTTCCACAATCACAGGGCTTGCTTGCAAAGGCTCTAATACACCTCCAATACCTACACCTCCACTTAAATGAACATTCTTTCCAATTTGTGCGCAACTACCTACTGTAGCCCAAGTATCTACCATCGTGCCTTCGTCTACAAAAGCACCAATATTTACATAGCTAGGCATTAATACAACATTCTTTGCTAAATAAGCACCATATCTTGCTACTGCATGAGGAACGGCTCTTACTCCCAATTCAGCATAGCCTGATTTTAATAACATTTTATCGTGAAACTCGAACGGTGCTAACTCCCAAGTTTGCATTTGTTGTATTCCAAAATACATCAAAATGGCTTGTTTTACCCATTCATTCACTATCCAATCGTTTCCATTGGGTGCAGCAACTCTTAATCTTCCTTTATCTACTTCTTCTATTACTTCACGAATGGCATTGCTATAAGTTTCGTCTTTTAATAAAGCACGGTCATTCCATACTGCTTCAATTTTTGCTTTTAAGTCCATTTTTATCAATTTTGGCAAAAATACGGAGCCGATACTATTATTTTCTCAATTGTTTTGCACAATAAACACCCCAATTTATAGCAGGTATTGTTTAATTTGCAGCATGTTTCCATTTAATGATGATTTACAAGCCTGTCTAGAAACCCTTCAAAATGGAGGGCTTATTTTGTACCCCACCGATACGGTTTGGGGAATTGGTTGCGATGCTACGAATCAGCAAGCCGTAAAACGCATTTTCGATTTAAAAAAAAGAGTGGATACCAAGGCAATGATCGTTTTGGTGGAAAACGAAAATGCCATTTTAAATTATGTGGAAGTGAACGAAGTGCAGGTGTTTGATTATATAAAAGGGATCCATAAGCCTACGACTATTATTTACCAACATGCAAAAAATTTAGCGCCCAATTTATTAGCTGCGGACGGATCCATTGCGATTCGAATTTGTAAAGATAAATTTTGTCAAGAGTTGATAAAAAATTTCGGCAAACCTATTGTAAGTACATCCGCTAATATTTCGGGATATCCAACACCGCTTTGTTTTAATGATATTTCATTGGATATTACCGAAGGTGTTGATTATGTGGTAAAACATCGCCAGGAGGAAATGGAATTGCAACAACCATCTGCTATTGTTAAGTGGAATGAAAATGGGGAATTAATTATTATAAGACACTAAATGATTTCCTCATGCATAAATTTTGTGTAATTCAAACGGCATTTATAGGCGATGTGGTTTTAAGCACCGCATTGTTGGAATCATTGCATACAAAATACCCTGCTGCAGAAATTGACATTGTTGTTAGAAAAGGGAATGAGGCCTTATTTACAAATCATCCTTTTATAAATAAAGTAATAGTTTGGAATAAGCAGACGCGAAAATATAAAAATTGGTATGCAGTTTTAAAACAATTAAGAGCACGTAAATATGATGCATTGGTAAATGCTCAAAGGTATGCTACTACTGGATTGTGGACTGCTTTATCTAATGCGAAATTAAAAATTGGGTTTGATAAAAATCCGTTTTCATTTTTATTTACACATAAGGTGAAGCATTTGGCAATGCAACCAGGTTTACATGAGATACAAAAAAATCATGAATTAATTTTGGCGATTGATGCTAATATTGAATTGCATAAACCAAGATTGCACCCCTTACATACAGATTTTGAAAAAGTAAAAAACCTTCAATCCGAACCCTATATTTGCATTGCACCAGCCTCTGTTTGGTTTACAAAACAATTTCCAGCTGCACAGTGGATCCAATTTTTGAATCAATTACAATTTGATGGTAAGGTTTATATAATTGGTGGGCCTGGAGATAAATCATTGGGAGATCAAATTATTGCCGGAATAAAAGGGGATTCAAAAATCTATAATAAAGTGATGAATGTCGCAGGGCAGTTTCATTTTTTAAGTTCAGCAGCTTTGCAAAAAGGAGCTGTTTTAAATTATGTGAACGATTCTGCTCCTATGCATTTTGCTTCGGCGGTGAATGCACCAGTTGTCGCAATTTATTGTTCGACCATTCCCGATTTTGGATATGGACCTTTATCAGAAATATCCTATGTGGTTCAAACCCAGGAATCACTTTCCTGTAAGCCTTGTGGTATTCATGGTAAAAAAGCCTGTCCTTTGCATCATTTTAATTGTGGTTTTACCATTCAAATGCAACAATTGAATGCTCCATTGGTTCAAGTGAAGCAACATTAGTACATTTGCGCCATGCAATTAACCCTTACAACTAGAGAAACCGAACTTTTGAAGGCAGTGGCGGAAGCAGCAGCTAAAATAGGGGTGCCCGCTTTTGCTGTTGGTGGTTTTGTACGTGATAAAATATTGAAACGCCCTACTAAGGATATTGATGTTGTATGTATTGGTGATGGAATGGCGTTAGCACAAGCATTTTCTAAATTATTTCATCCCACTCCTCCCGTTGCTTTATTTAAAACCTTTGGAACAGCACAGGTAAAATTTGATGATATTGAAATTGAATTTGTAGGTGCAAGAAAAGAAAGTTATGCACGTCACAGTCGTAAGCCAGAAGTGATTCCAGGTACCATTGAGGATGATCAAAACCGAAGAGATTTTACAGTAAATGCATTGGCCATTGAATTAAGCGTAACTCATTTTGGTAATATCATTGATCCGTTTGGTGGGCTTGAGGATTTACAAAATAAAATATTAAAAACGCCATTGGCTCCTGATCAAACTTTTGACGATGATCCTTTGCGCATGATGCGTGCCATTCGTTTTGCAACACAATTGAATTTTACGATAACCCCTGAAACTTTTAAAGGAATACAAAAAATTGCACACCGTATTTCGATTGTTTCACAAGAACGTATTACCGATGAATTGCAAAAAATAATGATGACAACAGTCCCTTCAAAAGG
>CANGIZ010000089.1 GCA_947454025.1 Bacteroidota bacterium
AGAAAGAGATTATTATTTAGAGCGTCGCTATCCAGCTTTCGGAAACTTAGTTCCTCGTGACGTTGCTTCACGTGCCGCTAAAGAAAGATGTGATGCAGGTTACGGAGTAGGTACATCGAAGCAAGCAGTGTATTTAGATTTTGCTGCTGCTATTGAAAGATATGGTAAAACAGAAGTGAGCAAACAAGGTTTATCGAATGTGAGCCACGAGCAAATTATCGCATTAGGAAAAGAAGTAGTGAAGGAAAAATACGGTAACTTATTTGATATGTACGCAAAAATCACTGGTGAAAATCCATACGAAGTGCCAATGCGTATTTACCCAGCCGTTCACTACACTATGGGTGGCTTATGGGTGGATTATGAATTACAAACCAATGTGCCAGGACTATTTGCATTAGGAGAAGCTAACTTTAGTGATCATGGTGCTAACCGATTAGGTGCTAGTGCATTGATGCAAGGTTTAGCAGATGGATACTTTGTAGTTCCTTATACACTAGGTAACAATTTGGCGGATGAAATTTACAATGCCCCAATCCCAACCTCTCATCCTGCATTTGAAGCTGCTGAAAAAGCAGTGGCTGAGCGTATTGCTAAATTGAAAAATATTAATGGTAAACAATCGGTAGAAAGTTTCCACAAGCGCTTAGGTAAAATTATTTGGGATAAATGTGGAATGGCTCGTAATGCAGAGGGATTAAAACAAGCTATTGCAGAAGTGCAAGCATTGAAAAAAGAATTCTGGAGCGATGTTAGAATCCCAGGTGAAATAAACGAGTACAACCCTGAATTAGATAAAGCCAACCGTGTTGCGGACTTTATTGAATTAGGTGAATTAATGTGTGTAGATGCATTAAACAGAAATGAAAGTTGCGGAGGTCACTTTAGAGAAGAATATCAAACTCCAGATGGTGAGGCCTTAAGAGATGATGAAAACTATATGTATGTTGCTGCATGGGAAGCTAAAGGCGAACATGAGTGGGAATTACATAAAGAAGAATTAAAGTATGAGGTAATTAAACCATCTCAACGTAACTACAAATAATAACTACTACACAATCATTTATTTACTACTAGTATAACTTATAAAATATGGCACACAATCACATGAATTTAAAATTGAAAGTTTGGCGTCAAAAAAATGCCAACACAACTGGTGCTTTTGTAAAATATGACGTGAATGATATCTCTGATGAAATGTCTTTCTTAGAGATGTTAGACGTATTAAACGAAAAATTAATTGTAACAGGTGAAGAGCCTATTGCATTTGACCACGACTGTAGAGAAGGTATCTGCGGAATGTGTTCATTATATATCGACGGTAAACCTCACGGTCCTTGGCAAGCTAACACCACTTGTCAATTGCATATGCGTGCATTTAAAGATGGCGATACTATTACCATTGAGCCATGGAGATCCAACGCATTCCCTATTGTTAAAGACTTAACGGTAGACAGAGGTGCATTTGATAGAATTATTCAAGCGGGTGGATATGTAAGCGTTAACACAGGAAATGCGGTAGACGGTAACAGTTTACCAATTGAAAAAGCAAAAGCAGATGAATCATTTGCAGCTGCAATGTGTATTGGATGTGGTGCTTGTGTTGCTGCATGTAAAAACAGCTCAGCTATGTTATTCTTAAGTGCAAAAGTATCTCACTTAGCTTTATTACCACAAGGTGATCCAGAAAGAAAAACACGTGTATTAAACATGGTGGCTCAAATGGATAAGGAAGGATTTGGTTCTTGTACAAACACAGGAGCTTGTGAAGCAGCTTGTCCTAAAGAAATTTCGATCGCTAATATTGCTCGTTTAAATAAAGAGTATTTAAGAGCAGGGATAACTGCAGAATAGTGGCCAACACTTATTTTCAGTGTAAACAATTTATCGTGCATCAGGAACATACCGCAATGAAGGTATGTACTGATGCATGTTTGTTTGGCGCCTGGGTGGCAAATGATCCTTCAATACAATTGGCAAAAAAAATTGTTGATATTGGAACTGGGACAGGTATATTAAGTTTAATGTTAGCCCAAGCAACTGCAGATTCAAATGCTTCGGCTTCTATCACAGCAATTGAAATAGAACCCAACGCGGCATCAGAAGCAGGGCGTAATTTTGGGCTAAGCCCTTGGTCTGAAAAAATTAAAATAATAAATAAATCCCTACAAGATTTTTCAAAGTCATTTGTGAATGACACACATTCCACCGGAGCTCAATTTGATTGCATCATTTCCAATCCACCCTTTTTTGAAGGCGACTTGCATTCTCCTGACCATGAGAAAAATTTAGCATCACACAGCACAGCACTACCTTGGCAAGAATTAGTTGAACATGTTGCACAATTACTTAAACAGGATGGATTTTATTATGTATTAATTCCTGCATTACGTGCCTATACCATGCAAAAATATGCAGCGCAAAATGAATTACAATTGTTGGAAGAAGTGGTGGTGTTTAATGCTGCAAAACAAAAACCTTTTAGAGTTTTTCAAAAGTTTATAAAGTCTACTAATACAGTATCCGAAATAAAACGTTCGAACTTTATTATCAAAGATGCTGAAAACCAATACACTGCTGCGTTTAAACAATTATTAGCTCCTTACTATTTGCATTTGTAAAATAATAAGGCTATTATTCAGTAACGACTAATGTTGCGCATAGGTTTGCAAATATGCATAAACCTCTGTTAATTTACCTTTATCAAGCATTGTTGCTTTTCTTATAATCTCATTGCCATTACCTATTAAATCAGGAATCACATATTTAAGTAATTGCTCTCCAAAAAAACGGCTAGCATCTCTTGGTAATTCATTGGGCAAATTTCCTACTGCCATTATATCAATACTATCATGTAAATAAGGAATTGTTTTTTTACCAGTACTAATATTTACACCATAAATAGGATCCTCGGATGTTGAATCACCTAAATTAATGGGTACACTTCCATGTGCATCGTCGGTGATATCGGCAATGGTAGAAAGTGCATAGTCGTTATCCTGTAAATCAAGTAAAGTAAATAGAGGCGGAATGCCTTTTTCCCAATAAATACCATTCATTAAAATATGCGTCTGCTTTAAATAATTATTAAAGAGACAAATATAATTTTCGGGTTGTTTATGAAAATCATCACGATTGTATTTACCAGTTTCTTTATGTGCATAAAGATCGGCACCTTTTAAATGTACATAAACAGGATAGGCATAGGTTCTTGAAAGATAATCTTCGGGTTCTACTTGTTGCACATCCATTAAATTCATAATTTCTAAAATACCATGTGCTACCCTTCCTGATCCTGTAACAGCAATTTTAATATTAGGTAACTTTAAACCAAAATAAGTGTGTACCAATTCCATATAATCTTTCACTTCCTTTACCCTGCCTAAATGATAGGCTTTGGTTCGGTCTCCATAGGCCATGATTCCATTATGCGCTCCCACTATACCCGCAAAAAAACCAAACCCAATTAAACGCTGCCCATCCTCATGCTCTAAACATTCATAATCAATTAAGGTTATCCCCTTATCCATCATAGCATGAAATAATGCCTGGTTATAGGGTTGCTGCTTTTTGGTATGCGAGAAATATAAATAAGTTTTATTTGGAATTAATTGCGCAATGGGCACTTCCTTAATGCCTAATAAAATATCGGCACTACTCAAATCGGAAACTACTTTAATACCTTCTCGTTGGTATTCATTATCGGAGTAACACCTTGTAGAAGAAGTCTCTACGATTAAATCCCAACCTGTAAACTGCTCTTTAAACCATTTACACTGCTTTGGCGTCATGGCTACCCTATTATCACTGGGAACTTTTCCCTCTTTAATAAGCCCTAATACTGGCATTTTGGTAATTTTACACAATATACAAAATAT
>CANGIZ010000090.1 GCA_947454025.1 Bacteroidota bacterium
CTAAACAAAGTGAGACAAGAAATTGATTACTGCTTCAAAGAGTTTAAATCTATTGTTGAAAATAAAAAGTTCAAATCTACTTTTGGAAGCATTGACTCAGATGCCATTTTATCGAGACCTCCTAAAGGGTATGATTTAGATAATCCAGCCATTGAATATTTAAAGCTTAAAAGTTTCACAGCCATTATGCCTATTGCAGATACTGAAGTACTTGATAAAAATATGGTGAAAAAAAGCTTGTCTATTTTTGAAACCATTGCGCCTTTTGTTCATTTTTTAAATCGGGCAATCGAAGTGTAATTATTGAATTAAAAAAGGATTCGACCATTTCTTGTCAGTGTACACATTGGTACCACCTAATGTTTTCATAAATGCAACTACCTGTGTAATTTCAGTATTGGTCAAGTTTAACTTGTTGCCTACACCGTCTGCTTTTAAACGTCCATCTAAATTATTATTGCCTCCAAGGTTAGGAATATTATTGTAGTGTCCTAGTACATTTTCAATGGTTGTGAATTGGCCGGTATGCATCATTTTGCTATTTACTGTACCATCAGCTTTAATAAGGTCTCTAAGTGAGGGCGCTCTTGTATCATTTGTTTCAGTATTGGCGCTTCCAATAACACCAATGATTCCATTGTTTTTTGTATTTGGGTCGATATCAAATTCTGGTGCACGATGGCATCCATTACATCCAATACCTCCTGATATGCGATTGCCATTGCCATCAAAAACGGGCGGGGTTAGATATAAATTCTTTCCTGCATTTTCCGTAGCGTTATAATTCGGGAAAGGATCGCGTTCATTATTTACCAAAACTCTTCCGGCATCAAATTTGGAGTCAAAAGATTGAATACTTCTTACAAATTGTGCAAGGGATTCTTGTAATCTCGCCTCGGTAATTAAAGTATCTCCATATACTGTTTTAAATATCTCATTGTAGTACTTTATGCCCGACAACTTTGTTAATAAACTGAGCATATTGCCACGACCATTTAATCCGCTAAATCCCATCTCGGCATGATCTTGAATGGGCATGGTAGTTTGAATTTCTAAACTTGCAGCACGTTCGTTCCAAAAAAACTTTGTTTCGTTGGCGAACCTTGCATTAATTAAACGCATAGAATGCCTTGCAGTAAATCCACCTTCCACACCAGCACTAACTAAGGCAGTATCACTAAATGCAAATGTTTGTTTATGGCAACTTCCACAAGAAATGGTATTCGTTACACTCAAGCTTTTATCATAAAACAATATTTTTCCTAATGTCGCTTTTGCATCGGTAATGGTATTGGCGCCTGAATTGTCATTGGTGATATAGTTGGGTTTAGTTTGATTTGCGTAATTGTTGAGATTAGAGAAATCAATATTTGACCCAAAGATGGACTTTGTGGCAGCAAAGGGGTCTATAACTGCTGTGGGAGTATACGTATTCGTAATAGTCGTAGACGATAAGTCTGCTTTATTACAACTACTCACTATACCTATTAAAAGGAAACAGCTTAAGGTTATTTGCAATGCCTTTTTCATAGATTTCAATTTTAAAATGAGCTAAATATAAGCTTAAGACAAATTAAACTTATTTAGGTTTAATGCCTTAACAATACTTTAAGATTATTGTAAGATGTGACTCATGTCACAGTTCAAATTAACTAATTAAGTGAGATTTGTACTCTAAATAAATACAATGAAATATTTAATTGTTGGAGCAGTAGCAGGTGGTGCGAGTACAGCTGCGAGATTAAGAAGATTAGATGAGCATGCTGAAATAATCATTTTTGAAAAAGGGGAGTATATTTCCTATGCCAATTGTGGCCTCCCATATTATATTGGTAATGTGATCACAGATCGTAATAAATTATTTGTGCAAACTGCTGCATCATTTAATCAAAGATTTAATATTGATGTGCGAGTACAAACTGAAGTGTTAGAAGTGAATGCAACAGGTAAAACTATCAAAGCAAAGAATCAAAAAACAGGGGAAGAATATACTGAAACCTATGATAAATTAGTCTTATCGCCAGGCGCAGAACCCATTAGGCCTCCATTGCCGGGTATTACAAACGAAGGTATTTTTACTTTAAGAAATGTAAATGACACCGATTATATAAAATCCTATGTAACAAAAAAGACTGTAAAAAAAGCAGTTGTAATTGGCGCCGGATTTATTGGCCTAGAGATGGCCGAAAACTTACATGATTTAGGATTGGAAGTAAGTATTATAGAAATGGGCAATCAAATATTAGCGCCCGTTGATTTTCCGATTGCAGCCATTGTTCAACAACACATACGAAGTAAAGGTGTTGATTTACGATTAAGTACAGCAGTAACAGGTTTTGATAAATATGACGATAAAATAATTGTAAACTTAAAGTCCGGAGAGGCTATCGAAGCTGATGTAGTGATATTGTCAATCGGAGTAAAGCCTGATACAAAACTTGCTATAGGAGCAGGACTTAAAATTGGGGAAGCAAGAGGAATTTGGGTCAATGAATTTTTGCAAACTTCAAATCCATCTATTTATGCGGTAGGCGATGCTATCGAATTCACAAACCCTATTACTGGGCAAGCCTTAATTACGTATTTAGCAGGTCCTGCAAATAAACAAGGTCGTATATGTGCAAACAATATTGTACTTGGCAATGTGCAAGCCTATCATGGGGCAATTAATACAGCAATTGTGAAAGTATTTGACATGACAGTAGCTACTTCTGGAACTGCAGCTAAGCACTTAAAAATTGCAAACATCACTCATGTAGTTTCTACAACGCATAATGGTTCGCATGCTAGTTACTATCCAGATGCAAAACAAATGAGCATACAAATTGCTTTCTCTCCAAAAAATGGTCAGTTGTATAGTGCTCAAATTGCAGGTTATGATGGGGTTGATAAGCGAATAGACATATTGTCTTCTATCATAAAAAGAAAAAGTACTATTTACGAACTAATTGAATTTGAACATGCCTATGCGCCACCTTATTCCTCTGCAAAGGATCCTGTAAACATGGCCGGCTTTGTGGCAGAAAATATTTTATTGGATCGCTTGCGAATTTTTTATTGGAATGAAGTTGTTGCTATTACAAATCAGGATGTATTAATTGATGTGCGCCGTGTGGATGAATTTCAAAATGGAAAAATAGCGAATGCAATTAATATTCCCGTAGATGAGTTAAGAGAAAGAATTGGTGAAATACCAAAAAATAAGAAAATATTTATTTATTGCGAAGCTGGATTAAGAGGCTATTTAGCACAGCGTATTTTATTGCAAAATGGCTTTAATCA
>CANGIZ010000091.1 GCA_947454025.1 Bacteroidota bacterium
CATTTGAAATACCATTTGTAGGTTTAACGGCCGGCGAACACGAGTTCGAATACCATATTGAGGATAAGTTCTTTGCTGATTTTGGGCCTCAGGAATTTAGTAATTGTGATACTAAAATCAAGTTGAAATTGGATAAGCATCAAGGCTTTATGCAATTACATTTTGATGTAGATGGCAAGGTTGACACACAATGTGATCGTTGCGGTAATCCCCTAACAGTTCAATTGTGGGATGAGTTTAACATCATCGTTAAACTTGTCGACGAGCCAGACACAATGAATAGCCAAGAGGAAGATCCAGACATCTACTACATTGACCGAAACGAAAGTCATATTAGTGTTGCTGCTTGGATTTATGAATTCATTACTTTAAGTTTTCCGTTACAACATATTTGTCCGGAGAATGAAAAAGGCGAATCCACCTGTAATCAAAAAGCTTTAGCTGAATTACAAAAGCTCATGTCTGCTCCATTGGAAACCAGAAATGATAATTTGTGGAAAGGCTTAGAGCAATTCAAAGAAGGACTTGACGACTAAATTTAAATTGCGAAAGCAATAGAAATAGGAACAAAAATTAAAAAGTAAAAATTTAAAACATAAGAGATGCCTAATCCTAAACGCAGACACTCACAACAACGTAGTGCAAAAAGAAGAACTCACTATGTAGCACAAGAAGTAACATTAAGCACAGATGGTACAACTGGAGAAATCCATGTACGTCACCGCGCGCATGTTCAAGAAGGTAAATTGTACTACAAAGGAAAATTAGTAGCTGAAAAAGCTCCTTTAAAAGCTTAATTACAATGAATATCGGTATTGATATGATGGGTGGTGATTTCGCACCACTTGAAGCCGTAAAAGGTGTTCAACAATATCTACATCAATCCGAGCATAACATATTCTGCATAGGTGAAGAAACCCAGTTGAAAGACTTATTTCAACAACATGGGGTGTCTTCACCTTTTTTGCATATTATACATGCACCCGAAGTAATTGGTTATCATGAACACCCTACCAAGGCTTTAAAAGAAAAACCCAATTCATCCATATCTATTGGTTTTCATTTATTAGCTACCGGTAAAATTGATGCATTCTTAAGTGCAGGTAATACAGGCGCTATGCTTGTAGGTGCTATGTTTAGCATCAAACCAATCAAAGGTGTGTTACGTCCTACGATTGCAACCCTTCTTCCTAAATTAAGTGGTAAGACCGGTTTATTAGTGGACGTTGGATTAAATGCCGACTGTAAACCGGAACAGTTAAATCAATTTGCCATTTTAGGAAATTTATATGCAAAGCATATTTTAAACATTGAAAACCCTACTGTAGGTTTATTGAATGTGGGTGAAGAAGAAGGCAAAGGCAATATTTTAGCACAAGCCACTTATCCATTGTTAAAAGAAAATACGGCCATTCAATTTAAAGGAAATGTAGAAGGTCGTGATGTTTTCAATGATAAAGCAGATGTAATTGTTTGTGATGGATTCACTGGAAATATTATTTTAAAAACTGCCGAAGCCATGTATGAAGCAGCTGATCATCAAGGTTTAGGAAATGATGCTTTCTTTGGTCGTTTCCATTTTGAAAATTACGGTGGCACCCCTGTTTTGGGAGTTAACAAGCCAGTTATTATTGGACACGGCATTAGCAATGCAAAAGCCTTTTGCAATATGATTGCATTGGCCGAAAAAATGATTCAAACGCAATTCTGCGATATCATTACAAATAATTTCGAAAACGTATAAGACTTTCATAATGTAAGCCTTTTTTAACGTCTTCTTATTACTAACATTCCTTAGTATTTCATTCTTTTGTCCTAATTTCATAATAGCAAACAAGTGCTATCAACCTTATGTGGTACAATAATATCCTAGAGACCATTGGCAACACGCCCTTAATTAAACTCAATAAAATAACTGCACAATTACCTGCAACTGTTTTAGCGAAAGTAGATTATTTTAATCCGGGCAATTCCATAAAAGACCGAATGGCATTAAAAATGGTAGAGGTAGCCGAAGCCGAAGGAAAGTTACAACCAGGCGGTACTATTATTGAATGTACCAGTGGAAATACAGGAATGGGTTTAGCACTTGCCGCAATTGTAAAAGGATATAAATGTATTTTCACAACCACCGACAAGCAGAGTAAAGAAAAAATGGACATACTTCGCGCAGTTGGTGCCGAAGTCATTGTTTGTCCAACCAATGTTACTCCCGAGGATCCAGCCAGTTATTATTCTGTTGCTAAAAAATTAGCTGCCGAAATACCTAACTCCTACTTTTTTAATCAGTACGATAATTTAGCAAATCGTTTAGCGCATTATGAAACAACAGGTCCTGAAATTTGGAAACATACCGAAGGTAAAATTACACACTTAGTTTGTACTGCTGGAACAGGCGGTACAATTACTGGAACAGCAAAATATTTAAAAGAACAAAATCCAAATATCAAAGTATGGGCCATTGACCCAGTTGGTTCCTTATTGACTCATTATTTTCAAACAGGCATTGTAGATATGGCTTACGTGCAACCTTATATTGCAGAAGGATTTGGCGAAGATTTTGTACCTGCAAATTACGACATGTCAGTGATTGATCATTTTGAACAAGTGACCGACAAAGAGGGTGCTTTAATGACTCGAAGATTGGCTAAAGAAGAAGGCTTATTTTGTGGATATAGTTCAGGTAGTTGCTTGCAAGGATTCATGCAATTAGCAGACGAATTGAAAGCGCATGATTTAGTGGTTTGTATTTTTCATGACCATGGAAGCAGGTATGTTGGAAAAGTGTACAACGACGACTGGATGAAATCCAAAGGATTCCTTTAAAATGTGCAAACTGTCCCCTATTTTGGGGATTATTTTACCTTATTTTACCCCTTTAGGCTAACACCCGTTTGGGGCATAAATTGTATATTTGTTACTCAATAATTAAACTATGAGCAAGTACAGATCAGGTGTTTTATTTGGCAAAGAATTAGAAGCTTTGTACAACGACGCAAAAGCAAACAATTTTGCCATTCCAGCAGTTAATACTACAGG